>NZ_AJVB01000022.1:0-21523 GCF_000278445.1 Rhodococcus sp. R1101 | reverse complement strand
GGGGCTACTCCCCTTCGCCGACGACAACGTTAGCTCGGCGAACCGAATTCTGTAAAGGCAATGCTAACTTTCGGAGAACCGAACTCTCACTTTCAGGGCGGCCTCACGATGCGAGCAGCATGGCCAGAATCGCGGTGTCGGGATCGTTGCCCGGATCGACTCCCACCTTGCTGACCAGCGCCGTCACCGTGCCGTCCGGTTCGGCCTCGACCCACGCCGCGCGATGCTCGAGACCGAGATGCGGAATCCCCGGGAGCAGCACGCATCCCGAGGCTGCACCGGCGTTCTCCGGCAGCGACGGCGTCGTCTCCGAGGGTGGATGCAACATGATCAGCGCCGGCGGCTGATGTTCGGCGAATCGTCCCGGCCGCACGGCGCGCTCACCGAGCACCGGACCTTCTGCGACCACGAGACCCACGGTCCCGGGTTCGGGGTTCTCGGGCAACTCCTCCTTCACCCCGAACACCGTCGAGGTGGGCAGCAGTCCCGGCAACGACGCGATCCGCACCGTCATCGCCAGCACCTGGGCCCATTCGCGGGTGGTCGCGGGCCATCTGCCCGAGACGACGAAACCCCGCAGCGACCCGTCGGACTGGAATGCGGACAGCTCGATACGGCTGTGCTCCTCGGCGTTCATCCCACCCACCCTCCCTCTCGGTCGGTAAGGGGAGAATGCCCGTTTTCTCCGTTGGCACACAAGAGGTGCCGAGTGCCAGCACCTCCGCTACGCCTTCTGTCATCGGCCTCGGCAATCGCTGCGGCGGATGACGATTCCCGTAGCTGATCCGGCGCCGGACACGACGAAGGGCGCCGGTGTCCCGGCGCCCTCGTTGTCGGTCTCGCGACCTGTGCCCGATCCGAACTAGACGATCAGACCGGAGGTGGCGGTACGGGCACGCTCGAAGCGGGCCTGCACGTCGGCCCAGTTGACGATGTTCCAGAAGGCCTTGACGTAGTCGGCCTTGACGTTCTGGTACTGCAGGTAGAAGGCGTGCTCCCACATGTCGAGCATGAGCAGCGGGGTCAGGCCGATCGGGATGTTGCCCTGCTGGTCGTACAGCTGGACGATGAGCAGACGCTGCCCGATCGAATCCCACGCGAGGATCGACCAGCCGGAGCCCTGGATGGAGTTCGCGTTCGCGGAGAAGTGATCGCGGAACTTGTCGAACGAACCGAAGGCGTCGTCGATCGCGGCCGCGAGCTCACCCTCGGGCTTGTCGCCACCCTCGGGGGAGAGGTTGTTCCAGAAGACGGAGTGGTTGGTGTGACCACCCAGGTGGAAGGCGAGGTCCTTCTCGAGCTTGGTCGCCTGCGCCGCCATGGTGCCGTTGTCACGGGCCTCGGCCAGCTTCTCGAGGGCGGTGTTCGCACCGGCGACGTAGGTGGCGTGGTGCTTCGAGTGGTGCAGCTCCATGATCTTCGCCGAGATGTGCGGCTCGAGCGCTGCGTAGTCGTAGGGCAAGTCCGGAAGTGTGTATTCAGCCACGAAGGGTCCCTTCTTCACCGGGCCGTCCGGCCCGTGCAGTTATTCCGTACCTTTTCGGGTTTCCACCCAAACCCATAACTACACCGTCCGCAACATTCGCCGTAATGCGGACACGGCCGGACCCCGACTGTGGCGTAGAGCACCCGAAACGGGCGACACCTCCGGAAAACGACTCCCACCAGCGGAAACCGTCGCACGACGGGACCGTCGGCAACCACCGCGTGAACGGGACCTTAACATTGGCGCGTGTTTCGGCCCTTCCTGAACGAACCGACACGCGGGGCCGACGCACCGCGTGTGGACCTCCCGGGCGTCGACGTCGTCCGGTTCGTCGCAGTCGCGGCCGTGCTCTACTCCCACATCGCCTTCTATCTGATCGACGACCTCGGTACGGGCTGGTGGGGCATCGACCTCACGTACGAGGTGCTCGTCGAGGGCGCCGGACTCAATCAGCATCTGTCGTCCGTCGGCGTGACGGCCTTCATGATGCTCACGGGCATGCTCGTCACCCGGTCCGCGATCCGTCAGGACCGGCGGAAGTTCCTGATCGCCCGGGCCGCGCGCCTCCTGCCGGCCTTCTGGGTGTCGATCCTGGCCGCGGTCGTGCTCGTGTGGCTGGGCATCAACGGCACCTTCAGCGGCCACACCACCGTGTCCGTCTCCGAGGCGTTCCTGTCCTTCTTCCTCGGCGCGTTCTTCCTGAAACCGCAGGTGATCGTGCTCGGCGTGGTGTGGACGCTCGCCGCGCAGATCTCCTTCTATCTGTGGTGCGTGGCGGGGCGGTCGCTGTTGCGGACGGCGCCGGTCTCGGTGCCGATGCTCGGTGCCGTGCTGTGCATGCTCGTGCTCCTCTACAACCTGTACGTGCCCGAGCCGTACACGGTGCCGTTCCTGTCGAAGATCGCGTCGACCCTGCCCACCCTGTTCCTCGGGCAGATCGTGTACTTCGGCTGGGCGGGGCTGATCTCGCTTCGCGCACTGCTGGCGGCGCTGTTCGCGCAGATCGCGGCGATCGTGATGGCGACGGACATCAACGTCTACTGGTCGGGCAGCCGCTATCTGTGGACGGTGACGGTGGTCTTCGCGGCGGTCGTGCTGGTCGCGCGGTACGACGGCCGCTTCGCGCGCTCGGCCGTCGTCTCCTGGGTCGCGACCCGCAGCTACTGCATCTACCTGACCCACACGCTCGTGATGTACCGGATCTACGAGAACACCGTGGGCATCGTCGGCACGACGATGGCGATCGCGCTCCTCCTGATCGGCTGCGGTCTCGTCGCCGAAGTGCTGTACCGCGCCGTCGAGGTCCCGGCCGCGCAGTGGATCAAGAACCGCTGGCTGGCGCCGAAGCGGGTCGCCTCCGACGAACGGACCGCCGCTCCGGCACGCGCGTAGCATCGGGTCATGTCCTGGTTCGACGAGATCCTTGCCCGTGCAGGTTCGAAGTCGCAGATGGTGGGGCGCGAGGATGCACTCCCCGGTCGCGCCGAACCGCTGCCCGTCCCCGAGACCCATTACGTCAACGGCAATCGCATCGTTCCCCCGTTCCCCGAAGGTATGCAGACCGCAGTCGTCGGTATGGGTTGTTTCTGGGGCGCCGAGAAGGAGTTCTGGCAGCTCGACGGCGTCCATTCGACCGCGGCCGGATATGCCGGCGGCTACACGCCCAACCCCACCTACGAGGAGGTGTGCTCCGGCCGGACCGGGCACACCGAGGTGGTGCTCGTCGTCTTCGACCCCAAGGTGATCGGGTACGACCGCATCCTGCAGCAGTTCTGGGAGAACCACGATCCCACCCAGGGCATGCGTCAGGGCAACGATCACGGCACCCAGTACCGTTCGGCGATCTACACCTACGACGAGACGCAGATCGAGGTCGCCGAGGCCACCGCCGAAGCCTTCGGCAAACGCCTCGCCGACGCCGGTTACGGGGATATCACCACGGAGATCGCACCGCTGACGCAGTTCTACTACGCCGAGGACTATCACCAGCAGTACCTCGCGAAGAACCCCGGCGGGTACTGCCCCGTGCATGCCACCGGGGTGAGCTGCCCGGTGGGTCTCGGCGCCTGACAGCGCCCGACGGTGTCGCGCACCACATCTCCGCTCGCGTCGTGAGTGTGAGATGTGCTGGCGTTCCTTGAACTTCCCCGAGAGCAGACGCATCCTGGGAAAAGGGATCATTCCAGAGGGGGAAGGGACGGCGTGCCGGTATGACGACCAGAGCGGGGTACCTGCGGCGCACACGGCGAAGTCTGCGCAGGCGGGATCCGCTCGTGCGTCGCACCGACAGGCTCGAGGCACGATGCTTCACCCTGATGGTCGCCGTGATGGCGCTCCTGATCCCCGTCGCGGTGTGGGTGTCGGCCACCATGTGGAGTTCCCAGCTCGAACTCTCCGAGAAGCAGAACGCCGAACGCGTCGCCGTGACGGCAGTCCTCGATGCCGACGCCTCGAGCGATTCCTCCGGCTGGGGTGAGACCGTGAAGATTTCCTCCGCCCCCGCGACCTGGGGGTGGGGCGACGAGACGCGTCAGGCCCTCGTGCAGGTCGACAGCCTGGCGACCGCGGGTAGCGAGGTCCCCGTCTGGGTCGATGCGAGTTCCGGGGAATACACGCAGCCCCCGCTGACCACCTCCGCCGCGAAGTTCTCCGCGGTGCTGTCCGGGGTGTCGCTGTGGACGTTCTCGTTCGTCGCCGTGGCCGGGCTGTTCGCGCTCGCGCACTGGCGGCTCGAGGTGCGCCGCAGCCGCGAGTGGAGCCGGGACATCGAAGCGTTCCTCGGCTCCACCAGCAGCCACTGAGCAGCCGGAGTTACCGGCCCCGCTACAGGTCCGCGACCGCAGGCATGACCTCGCTCGCCACCAGTTCGAGGTGCTCGAGATCGGCGAGGTCGAGGACCTGCAGGTAGATGCGCTGCGTCCCGGCTTCGGCGAAGGTGCGGATCGTGTCGATCAACTCCTGTGGTGTGCCCGCGAGCCCGTTCTCCCGCAATTCGTCGACCTCACGGCCGATGCGTGCCGCACGACGGGCGATCTCGTCCTCGTCCCGGCCGCAGCACAGCACGAGTGCGTTCGAGTAGGTCAGTTCCTCGGGGTCGCGTCCGGCTTCCCGGCAGGCAGAGCGCACGCGCTCGAACAAGGTCTTCGTCTCGTCCAGCGATTTGAACGGCACGTTGAACTCGTCGGCGTAGCGTGCCGCGAGTGCCGGCGTGCGCTTCTTGCCCGCCCCGCCCATGACGATCGGCGGGTGGGGACGCTGATACGGCTTGGGCAGCGCGGGGGACTGCTCGATCCGCACGTGCTCGCCCTCGTACGAGAAGGTCTCGCCCACCGGCGTGTCCCACAGGCCGGTGATGACGGCGAGGGACTCC
This sequence comes from Rhodococcus sp. R1101, assembly GCF_000278445.1. Classification (NCBI taxonomy): domain Bacteria; kingdom Bacillati; phylum Actinomycetota; class Actinomycetes; order Mycobacteriales; family Nocardiaceae; genus Rhodococcus; species Rhodococcus sp. R1101. Next base: position 16,667 of record NZ_AJVB01000022.1, on the reverse strand, counting down.
TCGAACCGGTCGAACCGCGTCTTCAGATCGGGGAAGGGGATGCCGTAGGCGAGATGTTCCTCCTCGAACCAGCCGGCTCCGAAGCCGAAGTCCACGCGTCCGCCGCTCATGGCGTCGACCTGCGCGACGGAGATCGCGAGCGGACCGGGATGCCGGAAGGTCGCCGAGGTGACGAGCGTGCCGAGGCGGATCGTCGACGTGTCGCGGGCGAGACCGGCCAGGGTGATCCACGCGTCCGTGGGCCCGGGCAGCCCCTCGACGTTCATGGCGAGGTAGTGGTCGGAGCGGAAGAACGCGCCGTAACCGAGTCGTTCCGCGGTCTGCGCGACGGCGAGGAGATCGTCGTAGGTGGCGCCCTGCTGGGGTTCGGTGAAGATACGCAATTCCATGAACCGATCATTTCAGCGTCGGACGCGACGCGGTGTACCGGTGCGTCGGCTGTCCGCTGTGAGATGTCTCGAGAGTGATTGCCCATGCATGGATAGACCTGTTGATGAACCTGTGGAAACTGTGGATAACTCCAGCGGATGGGGTTGGTGGGGAGCACGGGGGCGGGCCCGTAGGTCCCACCCGCAGAACCGGATCGGTACGACCACGCCCACACCGGCTCACGGCGCGTGCCACTATTGAGACGTGAGCTTTTCCGACGTGCCCACCGTGTCGGTCGACCTGGTACCCGAACCGGGCGATGAGGTCGTCCTCCTCGACGTCCGCGAGGACGACGAATGGGAACTCGGACACGCCCCCGGCGCGCTGCACGTTCCGCTCGCCGACGTGCCCGCCCGCATCGAGGAACTCGACCCCGACGCCGAGATCTACGTGATCTGCAGGCAGGGCGGCCGCTCCCTCGGAGCGGTCGAATACCTGGCCCGCCTCGGGTACGACACCTTCCAGGTGGCGGGCGGCATGGTGGCGTGGCAGAAGCACGGACTTCCGCTCGTCTCCGAGCGCGACGAACCGGCGAAGATCTATTGATGTCGGCCTATCAGATCTGTGTGCGCTGTGAGAATCGCTGGCCCGTGACCTATCAGCCGCGGCAGTGGTGCCCGGCCTGCCGCGGTGTGCTGCTCTCGCCCGTCGCCCCCGACGGATCCGTTCCTCCCTCGCGCCGCAACTTCCGCTGGGTCGCGCGCCCCGCGGGTGGTCTTCCGACCACCGGACAGACGTCGCAGCCGCAGCCCCGCCCGGAGTCCGGGACACCGTCCTACCGCGAGATGCCGCGCTGGGGACTGCTCGATCCGCTCCCGGCCGACGACCACGACGAACCCGGCAGCGCCGACATCGCCGCCGACCTCGCACCGACGCTGCTCGTCGGTACCGCCGTCGTCTTCGGTCTCGCGGCGGTCGCAGAAGCCGTCCGGTACGGGTTGTTGTTGTTCAACCGCACCCGGCTCGTCGACCCACTCGTGCTCGCGGTGTCGGATGCCGCGGTGTGGGCGACCCAGGTCGTCGGTCCGGTCGTGGCACTGGCCGCGGCGGTCGCGTCCGGACTCCGCCTCATCGACCTGCGCCGGCGTGTCTACGCCGAGCGAGGTCTCGCCGACTCGCGTTCGCCGCTGTCCATCCTGGCGGGGCTCGTCGTTCCGGGCCTCAACCTGGCGATGCCCGGTGTCTTCCTGACCGAGATCGCCGACCGCGACCCCCGGTTGCTCCGCGCGATCCGCACCTGGTGGGTGCTGTGGGTGGTCGACGCTGTGCTCGTCGTGGCGCTCCTCGCGTGGCGTCAGCGCGACACGCTGCAGGCCCGCGCCGACGGTGTTCTGTTCACCGCAGTTCTCGCGGTGCTCGGGGCGGTCGTCGCGCTCGCGACCCTGCACGTGCTGCGCCTGTTCGACGACGCCGACCTGTGGGGACGGCCGTTGCGCCGTCGCCGGTTCACCCAGGCGACCGGCCCGGCCGCATCGCCGATCGCACCGATCGTCCCCGCCGCCGTCGCCCGCGAGCGGGAGCAGGTCGAGGCCGACGCTCGGGAAGAGCACGCCGGACCCGCGGAACGAGTCGAGGACGAGGAGCGCGCCGAGGCGGTGGCGCCGTGACCCGCAGTGCGCACCCACGGGTCGTCGCGCATCGCGGTGCGTCGGCCGCGCTCCCGGAACACACGATCGGGGCGTACGAACTCGCGTTGAAGGAAGGCGCCGACGGCGTCGAATGCGACGTGCGGCTCACCCGCGACGGCCACCTTGTGTGTGTGCACGACCGCACGATCGACCGGACGTCGAACGGCACCGGTGTCGTCAGCGAGATGACACTCGACGAACTGGCACAGTTCGATTACGGACGGCCCGGCGAACCTGCCGGCCTGCTCACCCTGCGGCAACTGCTCGAACTCGTCATGGACTTCACGAGCGTCCCGGTGAAGGTCTTCGTCGAGACCAAGCATCCCGTCCGCTACGGCGGCCTCGTCGAAAACACACTGCTCGCCGAGCTCGCACGATTCGGTCTCGCGACTCCGGCCTCCGCCGACTTCTCCCGGGTGGTGGTGATGTCGTTCGCGGCCGGTGCCGTCTGGCGCATCCGCCGCGCCGCGCCGCTGCTGCCCACCGTGCTGCTGGGAGAGACGTCGCGCTACCTGCGGGGGAGCGCCGCCACCACCGTCGGCGCGACCGCCGTGGGACCTTCCATCGCGACATTGCGTGAGCACCGCGACCTCGTCGACCGGGCGGCCCTGTCCGGCCGGGCAACCTACTGCTGGACCGTCGACGACCCCGCCGACGTCGAGTTGTGCCGTGAACTGGGCGTGGGATGGGTCGCCACGAACCACCCGGGCCGCACCAAGCTGCAACTCGACGCCGCGTTCGACCGATGAGCACCCCCACCTCGTCCCGCGACCTCGGCATCGCGATCCGGGTCGCCGTGTAGGTTGACGCCGTGGCCAAGAAGAGCAAGAGAAACAGCGGACCCAAGCCCGGCAGCAATCGCGCCGCGAAGCTCGAGCAGCGCCGGCTCGAGCGGGAAGCGGCGGCCGCCGCGACGTCCCGGCCTTTCGAAGGACTCGCCTTCGAATGCGATCTCGTGGCGCTGCGCGAGTTCGTGCCGTCGGCCCTCGCGGAGCTGCCCGCCGCCGAGGACGGCCGCCGCGTCGTGGGTGCGACCATCCTTCCCGGCGGGGTTGCGGCACTGGTCCGCGAGGAGAACGGTGCGCCGGTCGCGTACGTCGGCCTGCAGCTCGCCGCCGGCTTCGGCCCCGATCCGGCGGGCGAACTGGCCGCGGCCCTGCACTGGGCGCACACGGCCGAGCCGGGATCGTCGCTGCAGGTCGCGAACGTCGACGACGACACCCCGCCGCTGGCGGACCTGATCGACCCGGCGGTCGTGCCGGCGATCACCGTCCACAACGACTTCGACTGGTGGATCCCGGCGGGGGTCGAACCGAGCGCCGAGATCGCCCACACCGTCAAGCACGCGAACGAGGCCGTGCTGCCGTCGGCGCGGCTCGAAGGCGACGGCCTCCGCGGCGCGTGGTGGGTCGATCCGGGCGAGAAGGCGCACCTGCGGTGGGTGCGACCCGAGGACGAGGACGCGCTGATGGCCGCGTTGTCGCGCGTGCATGCGGCGGGTGGCCTGCACCTCGGTGAGGGATCGCGGTTCGCCGGTTCGTTCCGCACCCACGGCCTGCTGGTGCCGGTGTTCGATCTCGACCGCGACAAGCACCCGGACGAGTGGGTCGCCCCGACCATCGAGTTCGGCCGGCGTCTCGACGAGGCCCTGGCCGTGGACGACCCGCTCACCGCCGCCGAGCGACGGTCGCGCGACGGTCTGCGCAGCCGTCAGGTCACCCTGCGCTGACCATCCCTGCGCCGATCTTCCGGCGAGAGCACGAAGGCCACCTCCCGCGGGAGGTGGCCTTCGTCGTTCCGGGTGGGCTGTCCCCGGATGGAGAAACGGTCAGATGGCGCCGCCGGCGGCGAGCGGGGCGTTGTCGCGCGGTTCGTTCGGCTTCGAGTTCAGCTCGCGGGCCACGAAGTCCTCGAGGTTGAAGAGGTTCTCGCCGGCACGATCGGCCACGGTCAGCAGGGTCGTCATCGTCGCGACCTCCTCGACCTGTTCCTGCAGGAACCACTGCATGAACTGCTCGCCGAGATAGTCGCCCTCGTCGCGCGCGGTGCGGGCGAGCTCGACGATCTGATCGGTGACCTTCTTCTCCTGGGTGAGGGCCAATGCGATCGGCTCGCGGGCATCCTCGAACATCGACTGCACCGCGTCTACTCCCGTGAGGTCGACGGCCATGTCGCGGTCCAGGAAGTACTGGACGATCATCATGGCGTGGTTGCGTTCCTCGACGGCCTGCGCGTAGAAGTGCTTCGCCAGCTGCGGGAGATCGGCGTTGTCGTAGAAGACCGCGACGGCGATGTACTGATGCGACGCCGTGAACTCGTGGCGGATCTGGTCGTGCAGCAGCGTGTGGAACTTGGTCTTGGTCATCTCGCCCATCGTTGTCATGATCACGACGTTAATGCAGGTCAACGACCTTTTCATCCAAGCATTGGCTACCCTTGCGCTTCGCAGTGTCGGCTACCCTACGGGAAATTCGGACAGCCTTACCCAAGATCGAGATCTCTTCCCGGGGCCGTGTCAAGGGGCCGGGGCGAGAAGGTCCGGCGGGATCGGATCGCCCTCCGAGATCGCTCCGAAGAAGGGTACGGCACGCTCGCGGTCCCACAGCAGGACGTTGCCGATGCCGTAGACGTCGTCGAATCCGCCCACCGGAACGGTGGTGGTGACCGTCTCGCCGCGCATCGCCCACGCAAGTCGTGCGAGGTTCCACAAGTGGTCGCCGTCGTCGACCCGCATCGACCCGGCCGCACCGGACATCAGCGACCACGCCCGGAAGGGGTTCAGGAAGGTGCCGGGGCTCGTCGCCTTGCTCAGCAGCGCCGAGAGGAACAGACGCTGGTTGTTCATCCGGTCCAGATCGGCGAGCGGGGTCGCGCGCGTGCGGACGAAGCCGAGTGCCTGCGGTCCGGTCAGCTCCTGGCATCCTGCTTCGAGCCTGAGCCCGGCGAGCGGATCGTCGATCGGGTACGGCACGCAGAGGTCGACCCCGCCGACCGCATCGACGATCGACGCGAACCCACCGAAACCGATCTCGGCGTAGTGGTCGATGTGCACACCGGTCGCGCCCTCCACCGTCTGCACGAGTAGTTGCGGCCCGCCCAGCGCGAAGGACGCGTTGAGTTTGTCCTGACCGAAGCCCGGCACGCTCACGTAGGAGTCGCGGGGCAGGGAAACCATCGTCGTCGCGCCCCCACCGGGCGGGATGTGGACGAGCAGGACGGTGTCGGTGCGGTCGGCCCCGACCTCCCCGCCGGTCGCGAGTTCCTGTTCCTGCTCGGGGGTGAGGCCCACCCGGCTGTCGGAACCGACGAGCAGCCAGTTCGTGCCGGGAGTGTCGCCGACGCGACCGTCGTAGTCGGCCAGCGCGTCGACGCGCGCGAGCTTGCCGTCGAGGTAGATCATGCTCGCGCCCATGGCGACGACGAGCACGACCGCGACGATCGCCAGTCGCCGCAGGATGCGCCGGGCACCGAGCGGACGTCTCGGTGCAGGTCGCGACGGCGGGGCCGCGGGACGTCGAGGGGGAGCGGGCGGGGGTGTGTTCCCACGTGACGGTCGCCGGCGCGGGGCAGATTCGGCGAACCGTTCGGGTCGTTGCGTCGGAGCCCACTCGCGGCGTTGCTGCTGTGGCGGCGGTTGCTGCCGGTCCTGCCGGGGAGTCCGAGCGGGCCGGTAGTTCGGTGCCGGCGCCTGCGACCACGCCTGCGGTGACTGTGGCCGGCCGTCGCGCCGGAGAACCTGGGTGCCTTCGGGAGACGGGGGCACGGCGTCGGGGCGGCGCGGCGGCACACCACCGGAACGATGGGGCGGCACGCCACCGGAACGATGGGGCGGCACGCCACCGGAACGATGGGGCGGCACGCCACCGCGAGGTACGGACCGGCCGGGAGGAGGGCCCTGCGGAGGTCGCGGCCGGTTCCGGGGGTCGCGAGGGTCGCCGTTCACCCGGACAACTCTACGGTCAGGGCAGCCAGGAGACGTGGCCCCTCAGTGCTTGGTAGCCGACGAAGGCGACGGTGTCGATGAGAGCGTGGGCGATCACGAGCGGCCACAACCGCCCGGTTCGCTGCCAGTACCGCCCGAACACCAGGCCCATGACCACGTTGCCGAACCCGCCGCCGATGCCCTGGTAGAGGTGATAACTGCCGCGGAGCAGCGCGGAGGCGAGCAGCGACGAGTTCTCCGACCAGCCGAGCTGCCGCAGACGGGTGAGGAGATAGGCGACGACCAGGATCTCCTCCGCACCGGAATTGGCGATCGCCCACAGCACCTCGGTGGGCAGCCGCCACCAGTAGTCCTCGAGCAGGCTCGGCGCGACCGTCAGGTTCAGGCCGGCCGCGCGCGCCACCAGGTACAACACGAGGCCGGGGAGCCCGATCAGCGCGGCCAGACCCACGCCGGGCAGCAGATCGCGCCGCAGGCCGGGCCGGGCGAGACCTGCGAGTCTCGGACCGACGCCGCTGCGCCACAACAGGTACAGACCGAGAGCGCCCCAGGCGAGCAACCGCACGATGCCGAGAAGCTGCCGGGCGAGATCGATGAATCCCTGCGACGAGCGTGGCGTGTTCAGGGCCACCGTCTGATCCGACAGTGGTTCCGGTGCCAGCGCCGCCTCGGCCAGCGACAGGATCGACGAGATTCCGCTCAGGCCGAAGGTGACGAGCAGGACGATGGTGATCTCGATCCACAGCGCGCGGCGCTCGGCAGGGTCGAGGGGCGGCTCGGGGTTGCGGGCGGCGGGCCGCAGCCAGTCGCGGAGGGTCGTCACCGGAGCGATTGTGCCGGACGGTGCGCGGTGGGCGAGTGGGTCGTGCGCGCCATCCTGCTGATGATCGGTACGACCTCTCCGAATCAGCCGCCGACCGGCCGGGTCTTCGGGTCTGCATCGTGGCGGAATACTCAGGCCCGCGGCGGCAGTCCGTTGCGGAAGGGGCAGCCGACCAGCAGGCGCAGTGCGCGGCTCAGGGCCGCGGGGTCGTCGACCGGCTCGTGGAAAGGGATGCGCACGTCGTGGTCGTCGCCTTCGGACTCGACACGCAGGCGCAGGCCGTAACGATCGAGGCCGAGTGGGCGGATCCGTCCGCCGCGATGCGCGGGCGGAATCCGTCGCGCGATCTGCCGCACGATGTCGGCGTGGTCCTGTTCGAGATGTTGGAGCCAGCCGGTCTCGAGCGCTGCGAAGGGGTCGGGAGCAGCGTCGAGGACGTCGGTGACGTCGACGGCTTCGGCGCCGGTGGTGTCGGCGGCGACGATGGAGTCGAGGCTCAGGCACAGCAGTTCGGAGCGGTGTCCGACGTCGAGGAGTTCGGGATGCGGGAGGATCTCGGCGATCTCGGCGGCGAGCCGGCGGGGATGTTCGACCGGACGCAGGGTGCCGCTGAGCCAGATGAGCGACCGCACCGGGTTGCGCAGTGCGATCGGCGAGTGGTCGGTGAGTTCGAGCATCGCGGGGATTCCGGCGTTCCCGGCCTGCCAGGCGAGTGCGACGGGGAGGCTGTCCTCGGCGACGGCGACGGCAACCTGCCCGCCGTCGAGGAGATGGTGGACGAAGGTGGGTAGCGGGTCGCATCCGTCGATCGCGAGCTGGGTCGTGTCGGCCCGGATGAGGGCGGTGCGTACGCGTTCGGCCGTGGTGGGCGCGGGAACGACGGATGTGGTGGTCTGCATGCCGACCCTCCTTCTTCATGTAGGTGAGGCAAACCTAAGTCATTGTGACCGCGGTCGCAAGTGCTCCGTCGGTAGCCTGGACCGGTGCCGATCCCTCTTCCCCTCGGAATGCCGCCGTCCCGCGACGAATCGCGGGGATTGCTCGACGCGTTGCTCACCCGCCGGCACGACACCCTCACCGGCGCTCTCGCCGCGACCGGCCGCATGCTCGCCCCGCCGATCGTCCCGGCCGCCGCCGTCACCGGATCGCCGACCCGCGAGCTCGTCGTCGAACTCGATGCCTCGACCGAACTTCCCTCGCCCGCCGGGTGGCGCCCGATCCGCTATCAGGTCGAGTGTTCGGCCGAGGATCTCGAGGACGTTCTCGCGATCACCGCGCCCGCACCCCTGGTGGTGTACCCGCACGTGTCCGACGCCGCGCTCGCCGACGCTGCCCGCGCGCTCACCGAGGCCGGCCACATCCCGGGCCTGACCGCAGGTCGCGGGGCCGAGGCCGTCGCCGATTTCCTCGCCGTCCTCGCCCACACCGACACGGGCTACGCCGCCCGCGCGACCGGCACCGACGACGTGGTCGCCCTGCTCGCCGCCACCGTCGCGGCGCTGAGCGGTTTCGATGTCCGGGCCGCCCTCGCGACTCCCGACGTGGCCCGGCTCCGGCGGCTCGTCCCCGAGGCGGCCGCCGCGGTGCGGGAGATCCTCCTGGTCGTGGAGGTCGACGAGACCGACGGCGTCGTCCGGGATCTCGAAGCGCTCGATCTCGGCGTGGGCTGATCCGGGTTCACGCGGACTCCACCTCCCGGTCACGGACGGTGCGTAACCTCGTACTCGTGCCACGTATCGCTTATTTCGGACCGTCGGGAACGTTCACCGAGATGGCCCTCGACCGTTTCGAGAGCCTCGGTGCACTCGACGTGCTCGGCGACGAGTCCGCGGACGTCGAACGCGTCGCCGCGGCCAGCCCACCGGCCGCTCTGCAACTCCTGCGCGACCGGCAGGTCGACGGTGCCGTCGTTCCCATCGAGAGCTCGGTGGAGGGCTCGGTGCCGCCCACCATGGACGCCCTGGCGCTCGGGCCGCGCCTGCAGATCGTTGCCGAGGCCGAACTCGACATCGCGTTCACGGTGGTCACCCGCGACGGGATCACGCGCGATCGGGTCCGCACGATCGGCGCCTATCCGGTGGCCGCGGCGCAGGTGCGTCGCTGGATCGAGGACCATCTGCCCGCCGCCGAGGTCGTGACCGCCGCCTCGAATGCGGGAGCGGCCGAGGACGTCGCGTCCGGCAAGGTCGACGCGGCCGTGTCCACCGCACTCGCCGGGCAGCGGCTCGGCCTGTCGGTTCTCGCCGACAAGGTCGCCGACTTCGAGGGCGCCCGCACCCGCTTCGTGCTCGTCACCCGGCCGCGGCCGGTGCCGAAACGCACCGGTGTCGACCGCACCTCGGTCGTGCTGCAGCTGCCCAACGAGCCGGGTTCGCTGGTGCGCGCGATCACCGAGTTCGCCACGCGCGGAATCGATCTGTCCCGTATCGAATCCCGGCCGACCCGCAGGGAATACGGCACCTACTTCTTCCACTTGGACTGTGTGGGCCACATCGACGACGCCCTGGTCGCCGAGGCGTTGCAGGGACTGCACCGCTTCGCGCAGGTGCGGTTCCTCGGATCGTGGCCCGCGGTATCCGAACACGGTGTCCCGCCCGTGTCGGACGACGAGGATGCGCGGTGGCTCGACCGGCTGCGGCGCGGAGAGGACTGACGGTGAGCGGCAGATTGATCCTGGCCCGGCACGGCCAGACGGTGGCGAACGTCGCCCGGAGGCTCGATACCAAGCTTCCCGGAGCGGAGCTCACCGAGCTCGGCGTCGAACAGGCCCGCACGCTCGGGAAGAACCTCGTCGAGCGGACGCCGTCGCTGCTCGTCGCGTCGCAGGCACTGCGGGCCCGGCAGACGGCCGACCACGCGGGAGCGGCGGTGTCGCTGGAGACGAGCGTCCGCGAGGGCGTGCACGAGGTGCAGGTCGGCGAGCTCGAGGACCGCAGCGACGAGGAGTCGCACAAGCTGTTCATGAAGGTCTACGAGGAGTGGCACAACGGCGACCTGCGGGCACGGGTCCCGGGTGGCGAATCGGCGCTCGACGTGCTCGACCGGTATCTGCCCGTCCTCGACTCGCTGCGCAGCGATTATCTCGACGCCGGCTCGGGCGACGTCGTGGTCGTCAGCCACGGTGCCGCCATCCGGCTCGTGGCGGCCTATCTGGGGAAGGTGCCGGCGGGTTTCGCCATCACGAATCACCTGGCCAACACCGAGACCGTCGAGCTGGCGCCTGTGTCCGGCGGGTGGGAATGCGTGCGCTGGGGATCCTTCCTCGCGCCCTTCCGCGACACCGCGCGCGGCGGTGTCGACGATCCGATGGGGTGATACCGCCCACTCTCCGATCGTTCGGGCGCAAAACATACGGGTATCCTCGGGGCGTCCGTGTGAAGTAGCGATCGGTAGGTAGGGGCAGTTCATGGGTGCTTCGAGCGACGGGGCCGACACCCTCACCAACGGTGAGGCGATCCCGGACTGGCGCATCCTCGAACCGATGCAGCTCAGCCCCATCCTCACCGCCGCCCTCGACGCGTTCTACGAGACCGGCTTCCACGGCACGTCGGTGCGGGAGATCGCGCGTCGCGTCGGCGTCACCGTTCCGGCTCTCTACTACCATCACGAGAACAAGGAAGGGCTGCTCATCGCCCTTCTGGAGCTGTCCACGAGCGATGTGCTCTCCCGGGCGCACGCCGCGGCCGAGGACGCCGAGGGCGACCCGGTGCGCAGGCTGTCCAACGTCATCGAGGCGATCGTGCTGCGCATGACGATGCGGGCTCGGCTCGCCGCGCTCGAGGGCGAGGCCCGCTATCTGAGTCCCGAGAACCGCCAGCGCTACCGCGCGGTGCGCAAGGGTGTCGAGCAGTTGGTGCGCCAGATCGTCGAGGAGGGCGTCGCCGCGGATGTGTTCGACGTGGACGATCCCGCCGAGACGACGCGCGCCCTGCTCGGCATGTGCCAGTCGATCCCGCGCTGGTACCACGCGGAGGGCACGCTCGGTCCCGAGGCCGTCGCACAGAAGTACGTGGGTATCGCGCTCAAGACCGTCGGCGCCTGAGACGATCGGGATTCAGCGGCGGTCGAACCAGGTGACCTGTGTGCCGTTGGAGAACTCCTCGCGGGCGGTGACGTCGAATCGCGTGGGGACGAAGTTGCCCGACAGCGCCGGGATGCCGTCGCCCGCGATCACCGGATAGCTCTTGAAGATCAGCCGGTCGATCTCGTCGACCAGTTGCCCTGCGATGTTGCCGCCACCGCAGAGCCAGATGTCGAGCCCCTCTTCTGCCTTCAGCTTTCGGACCAGCTCGACCGGGTCGGTGTCGACGATCCGAACCTGCGGATCGTCGACCGGCGCGAGAGTTCGGGACACGACGTACTGCTGCATGTGGCTGTACGGGCTCGTGAGTCCCAGCGAGAGGCCGGGTTCGTAGGCGCCGCGCCCCATGATCACCGTGTCCCATTCATTGTTCGGCGCGTCGACCGGCATGCCGACCTGTTCGCGGAGGGCGGTGGGAACGGCTTCCGGATATCTCGCGCTCATCGCCGCCGCCATGTCGTCGCAGATCGGGTAGAAGTCGTACTCCCCGTTCGGGCCTGCGATGTACCCGTCGAGGGTCACTGCCACGTAGTAGACGAGCTTTCGCATCTTCGACCACCATTCGTAGTACTATGACTGAAGTGGTTCGAAGGTAGTACTACAGATGGAGTGGTGTCAAGTGGTCAGGACGAATCCGGAACGACGAAAGGTCTTGCTGGATGCCTCGATCGAGGTGCTCGCACGCGACGGTGCTCGCGGTCTGACCTTTCGGGCCGTCGACAAGGAGGCGGGGGTACCGGTCGGGACCGCCTCGAACTACTTCGCCAACCGTGACGAGCTGCTCGTCCAGGTGGGGCATCGCTACTACGAGCGGCTCCTGCCCGCCGACGAGGTCATGGCGCAGTCGCAGTCGCCGCAGACCCGCGAATCCATGATCGAGCTGATGACGGAGGTGGTCGACCGGCTCATCCGGTTCCGCGCCGGCTATCTCGCGCTCCTCGAACTACGCCTCGAAGCGACCCGGCGTCCCGAACTGCAGACCCTGCTCACCGAGCGGGTGCGCGCCGACCTGGATTTCAACATCGCCAACTACCGGCACTCCGGCCTGCCCGGCGGTGAGGACGCCGTCGTGCTGCTCTATCTCGCGTTGAACTGGCTCGTGCTCGACCGGCTCACTCTTCCCGGGATCGTCGACGAGGACCGTGTCGCCGAGTTGGTGCGGGCGGCCGTCGAACGCGTGATCCCCGACGCCTGAAACGATTCCGGTGGATCCGACCCCGATCGGCGAGGCCGGATCCACCGAAATCGTCGACGGCTCAGCGACGGAAGTTCGCGACGCGCTTCTCCTGGAAGGCCGTCACCCCTTCGGCGAAGTCCGCACTGCCGAGCAGGACGAGCTGACCTTCGCGCTCCCGCCCGAACGCGTTGTCGAGTTCGGTGAGCGTCGCGTCGTTGATCGCGTTCTTCGTCGATGCGAAGGCGGCCGACGGGCCGTCGGCGAGTCGCTGCACGAGAGCCTCCACGGCACCGTCGAATTCGTCGTCCGCGTAGACGTCCGCGATGAGCCCGGAAGCCAGGGCCTCCCGGGCCGGGAGTCGCTCGGCCAGCAGGGCCATCCTCAATGCCCGCGCGCGACCGATCGACGCGGCGACGAGCGCGGACGCACCGCCGTCGGGCATCAACCCGATCTTCGTGAACGCGAGCAGGAAGTAGCCCGACTCCTTCGACACGGTGAGATCGCATGCGAGAGCGAGGGATACACCGACGCCGGCTGCTGCCCCGTTGACGGCACCGACGACGGGACGCGGGAACGCGCGGATCGCGGCGGTGACCCGGTTGGCGGCGTCGATCGTCTCGGCGCTGGGGGGAGCGTTCAGATCGCGGCCGGCGATGTCGGCGCCCGAGCAGAACGCGCGATCCGCACCGGTGAGCACCGCGACACGGACGGACGGGTCGCCGGCGTACTTCTCGAAGACCTCGGCGATTGCGTCGAGTGTCTCGGTCTTCACCGCGTTCATCCGCGCGGGCCGGTTCAGGGTGATGCGCAGGACGCCGTCGTCGACGGTGGTGTCGACACCGGGCAGGTCGTCGGTCATGGCTGTGCTCCTAGGGTCGGGACGTCAGGTCGAGCGCGACCTTGCCGGTCGCGGAACGGTTCTCGAGCGAGCGCAGCGCAGCGGGTGCCTCGGCGAGTGGGTGGAGCGTGGGTTCGGGGACGACGAGCGTCCCGTCGCGCAGCAACGGTTCGAGCGCGGCCCACTGCCGCGCCGGATGGTCGGGGGCGGTGCGGAGGTACTCACCCCACCCGGCGCCGACGACCGAAATATTCGCGAGCAGAAGGCGATTGACCTTCACAGTGGGGATGCTGCCGCCGGTGAAACCGAGAACGACGGCACGCCCACCCGGCGCGAGGCTGCGCAGGCTGTCGGTGAACCGGTCGCCGCCGACGGGATCGAGCACGATGTCCGCTCCGCGCCCACCGGTCAGTTCGAGGACGCGGTCCTTGAAATCCTCGGCGAGGACGGTGTGGGTCGCGCGGTTGGCCTTCGCCACCGCGGCCTTCTCCTCGGTGCTCACCACCGCGATCGTCTCGAGCCCGAGTGCCGCCGCGACCTGCAGCGACGCCACCCCGAGGCCACCGGCCGCACCGTGGACGAGGACGGTCTCGCCGGCCCGGTACCGGGCGCGCTCGTCGAGCGCGAAGTGCGCCGTGAAGTAGTTCATGAGCATCCCGGCAGCGGCGGTGAGCGAGACGCTGTCGGGCAGGGGGAACACCAGTTCGCGCGGCAGTGCGACGGTCTGCTGCCACGATCCGGTGAGGGACAGTACGGCGACGCGCTGCCCGGCGACGAGGCCGCTGCCTTCCGGGGCGCTGCGGACGATGCCCGCAGCTTCGGCACCGAGCACGCACGGCAGCGGCCGGACCATCTGGTAGCTGCCGGTCGTCTGCAGCAGATCGGGGAAGGACACACCGGCGGCGTGCAGGTCGACGAGGACGAGCGAATCGCCCGCCTCGGGTTCGGGGATGTCGGTCACGCGGACGGCGTCGGGGCCGGCGTGTTCGATCAATTGCGCTGCGCGCACGGGCGTCTCCTCGACTCGAGTCGTGATCCATCACTATCAGAAGTGCTTAGCGTGCGCTAGCTCTCAGAGATCATTGACCGAGCGTTAAGTCCGTGGTAGAGCTTTTAGCGATCGATAAGTACGCCGCTGGGAACGTCTCCGGCCCGCACGTTGCACTTTCGAAAGGAGCGTCATGACCACCGCTGTCATCGTCGACGTCGTCCGTACCGCCGTCGGCAAGGGCAAGCCGGGCGGCGCCCTGTCCGGCACCCATCCCGTCGAACTCCTCGCCCACGTCCTGCGTTCGCTCGTCGAACGCAACGGCATCGATCCCGCGCAGGTCGACGACGTGATCGGCGGCTGCGTCGCCCAGGCCGGCGAACAATCCCTCAACATCTCGCGCACCGCGCTCCTCGCCGCCGGCTTCCCCGAGTCGGTGCCCGCGACCACCATCGACCGCCAGTGCGGGTCGAGCCAGCAGGCTGCGCACTTCGCCGCACAGGGCGTCATCGCCGGGGCCTACGACATGGTCATCGCGTGCGGTGTCGAGTCCATGAGCCGCATCCCGATGGGCACTGCCACGCTCGGTCAGGACACCCACGGCCCGAGCGTGCGCGCCCGTTATCCCGAGGGACTGGTCAACCAGGGCATCTCGGCCGAACTCATCGCCGCGAAGTGGAAGTTCGACCGCGACGCCCTCGACGCCTACTCCGCGCAGTCGCACCAGCGTGCCGCCGCGGCCTACGAAGCCGGCCGCTTCGACAAGGAGATCGTCCCGATCACCGTCGAGAACGCCGCGGGCGAACAGGTGCAGCACACCGTCGACGAGACGCTGCGTGCCTCCACCACCGCCGAGGGCCTCGCCGGTCTGAAACCGTCGTTCCACACCGAGGAGTACGCGGCCCGGTTCCCCGAGGCGCAGTGGGTCATCACCCCCGGCAACTCCTCGCCGCTCACCGACGGTGCGTCGGCCGCGCTCATCATGAGCGAGGAGCTGGCGAACAGGCTGGGCCTGACCCCGCGCGCCCGCTTCCATTCGTTCTCCGTCGCCGGCGACGACCCGGTCTTCATGCTCACCGCGCCGATCCCCGCGACGCAGAAGGTCCTCGCCCGCGCCGGCCTGGGCATCGACGACATCGACGCCTACGAGGTCAACGAGGCCTTCGCGCCCGTGCCGCTCGCCTGGGCACACGAGCTGGGCGCCGACCCGGCCAAGCTCAACCCGTGGGGCGGCGCCATCGCGCTGGGCCACGCGCTCGGCTCGTCGGGCACCCGCCTGCTGTCCACCCTCGTCAACCACCTCGAGGCCACCGGCGGTCGCTACGGCCTGCAGACCATGTGTGAGGGCGCGGGCATGGCCAACGCCACCATCATCGAACGCCTCTGACCCACAACCACTCTCGAAAGGGTAATCAATGATCATCAACGACAGCGTCGCCGTCGTCACCGGCGGTGCCTCCGGCCTCGGTCTCGCCACCGTCAAGGCACTGCTGAACGACGGGGCCCAGGTCGTCATCATCGACCTGCCGTCCTCGAACGGTGAGACCATCGCCAAGGAGCTCGGCGACCGAGTCCGCTTCGTCGCCGCCGACGTCACCGACGAGGCCGCCGTCACCGAGGCACTCGACGTCGCCGAATCGCTCGGCCCGCTGCGGGTCGCGGTGAACTGCGCCGGTATCGGCAACGCCGTCAAGACCGTGAGCAAGAAGGGTGCCTTCCCGCTCGACGCGTTCAAGAAGGTCGTCGACGTCAACCTGTTCGGCACGTTCAACGTCATCCGTCTCGCTGCCGAGCGCATCGCGAAGACCGAGCCGATCGACGGCGAGCGCGGCGTCATCATCAACACCGCTTCCGTCGCGGCCTTCGACGGCCAGATCGGCCAGGCCGCCTACTCGGCGTCCAAGGGTGGCGTCGTCGGCATGACCCTGCCGATCGCCCGCGACCTCGCGTCGCTGCTCATCCGCGTCGTCACCATCGCGCCGGGCCTGTTCAAGACCCCGCTGCTCGGTTCGCTGCCGGAAGAGGCCCAGGCCTCCCTCGGGCAGCAGGTGCCGCACCCCGCGCGTCTGGGCGACCCGTCCGAGTACGGTTCCCTGGCCGCGCACATCGTGTCGAACCCGATGCTCAACGGTGAGGTCATCCGTCTCGACGGCGCAATCCGCATGGCGCCGCGCTGATCCTGCACCACCCGTGAGAGGAGGGGGTCGATGACCCGGGCATTCGAGGCCGAGGAATCCGGCACGCCCCGCGCGGACGTACGGTCCGCGGATTGGCGCGAGTTCCAGCCTCTGGAGCTCGACCCCATCCTCGAACACGCGCTGGAAGCGTTCAGCGAGAACGGTTTCCATGGCACCACCGTGCGCGACCTGGCCCGTCGGGTCGGCGTGACGGTGCCTGCGTTGTACTACCACTACGAGAACAAGGAAGCCGTTCTCGTCACGCTGCTCGACGCCGCCGTCCTCGACCTCATCGACCGTGTGTCGGCGGCGGTCGCGGACGGCGGCGACGACCCGGTCGCCCGTTTCGTCAACGCCGTCGAGGCGATCGTGCTGAACATGACCCACCGCGCACAGCGTTCGGGGCTGGATTCCGAAGTGCGCCATATCTCCTCGGAGAACCGCCGAACCTACGCCGCGACCCGCAAGCGTCTCGAGTTGATGATGCTCGACCTGGTGCGCGAGGGTGTGGAACAACGGGTGTTCGATGTCGACGACGTCGACGAGGCCGTGCGAGCACTCCTCGGGATGTTCCAGTCCATCG
>NZ_AJVB01000021.1:0-22910 GCF_000278445.1 Rhodococcus sp. R1101 | reverse complement strand
GATCGCCGAGGACGAACTCGCGGTCCCGGACACCGGAAGGGTCCGGGACCGTCGAGGCGAAGACGGGATCAGAGTCCCGACCGGGCCTTCACCCGGCCCTGGTCCACTGCGTCGTGCAGTGCCTGCAGGTCGCGCTCGGTCCGGTCCGCGTAGGCCACCGCGAAGGACGCGAGCGCCTCGTCGAACTGGTCGTCCGTGCCGAGATAGGCCGCCAGCGCGATCCGGTCGCCCGCCCGGGCGTGGGCGTAGGCGAGGACCCGCGCGCACAACCGCCCGTAGAGCTTCAGGCCCTTGGGCACCATCTCCTCGATCACCGCCGAGCCCTTACCGTCGCGGAGCTGACGGATGTAGAAGTCCCGGTCCACTCCGTCGGCGCCCGTACCCCGCTGCCAGCCGAGGAAGATGTCGCTCGCGGACTGCATCAGGCGCTGACCGTTCACGACGCGTTCGCCCTCGTTGCGGAAGGACGGCCCGTCCACGTAGTACGACAACACCGAACGCTGGGCTTCCTTCGCCTGCAGGAACAGCGGATCGTCGTCGTCCACACCCCGCAACAGGAGGATCCACGCCCGCGTGCCGACGCTTCCCACTCCGACGACCTTCCGCGCCGCCTGGACCAGTTCGAACTGTTCGAGAAGGACCCGGCGGTCCCACTGCAGCGTCGCCCGGTACGACCGGACGCGACCGTACAGCTCGTCGTAGATCGCCTCGGCATCGAGATCGGCGAAGACCTCTTCGACGGGCACGATGAGCGGCGGATCGCTGATGATCCGCCGGTGACCGTCGATGACGGTGGTCAGCTTCTCCAGTGCCTGGAGACTGTCGCGCCGCGAGGCCTTGTCGAGCGCTTTCCGGGTGCGTTTCTCCATCCTCGCATCCAGCACGCCGCCCGACTCCGCTATCTCGACCGTGGGATCGAGATGGGAATACCGCACCGCCAGATTTCCGAGTTGCGCCTGCCTGCACATGGTCTCGCGATACTCGGCCGCACATGCCCGGGTGATCTTCCGGCATTCCTTCGTGGTGAACCCGTTGTCGCGACCCGCGATCTCGAGGCTTGCGACCAGGCGTTTGACGTCCCATTCGAACGGCCCCGGATACGTCTCGTCGAAGTCGTTGACGTCGAAGGCCGTCCTCCGTTCCGGAGTCGCGAACAGGCCGAAATTGCTCGCGTGGGCGTCGCCGCACAGCTGTGTGTGCAGACCGCTGTCGGGCGTGCGCGACAGATCGTCGGCCATCACCAGCGCGGCACCGCGGAAGAACGCGAACGCCGATGTCGCCATGCGGCCGTATCGCACCGGGACGAGCTGGGGGACGCGGGACTGCGCCTGGCTCTCGAGCAGCGCGATCGGATCCCGGGACGACTCCCCGAGATCGGCCAGCGACTCGACGGGAGTGACCCTCCGAGCGGCGAGGCCGTTCCGCACCCGCTGTTCGCGGGTCGGATGCACGACATGTCCGTCCGTGACCGACATGGGTCCTCCCACAGGGATCTCGCCGGAGCGTGGGCCTACATCGTAGGCAGGCCCGCGTCCCCGTGGGAGCGAAACGGCGTCAGGACCGCGACAGCACCAGTCCCGAGGTCGGAACTCCCGTTCCTGCCGTGACCAGGACGTGGTCGACGTCGTCGACCTGGTTGACCGCCGTGCCGCGGATCTGCCGGACGCCCTCGGCGATGCCGTTCATACCGTGGATGTAGGCCTCACCCAGCTGACCGCCGTGAGTGTTGATCGGCAGCCGCCCGCCGACCTGGATGCCGTCGGCGACGAAGTCCTTGGCCTCACCGCGTCCGCAGAATCCGAGTTCTTCGAGCTGCATGAGCACGTACGGGGTGAAATGGTCGTAGAGGACGGCCGTCGCGACGTCCTGCGGTCCGATGCCGGCCTGTTTCCACAACTGGTCGCCGACGATGCCCATCTCGGGCAGTCCTGCGAGCCCGTCCCGGTAGTAACTGGTCATGATGTACTGGTCGGGCCCGCTCCCCTGTGCCGCGGCGGCGATCACCGCGGGGGTCTGCTTCAGGTCCTTCGCCCGCTCGGCGCTCGTGACGACGAGCGCCACGCCGCCGTCTGACTCCTGGCAGCAGTCGAGCAGGTGCAGCGGCTCGGCGATCCACCGCGAGTTCTGGTGGTCCTCGAGCGTGATCGGTTTCCCGTGGAAGAACGCCTCGGGATTGGTTGCCGCATGAGCGCGGTCCGCAACGGCCACGGCACCGAAGTCGGCACTCGTCGCACCGGAGACGTGCATGTAGCGTTGCGCGACCATCGCGACGAACGAGGCCGGGGTGCTCAGCCCGTGCGGGTAGGAGAACGCGTTGTCGGTGCCCGACGAATTCACCTGCGCGGCAAGTGCGGTATTGACCTGACCGTAACGCGCCCCGGATCGTTCGTTGAATGCCCGGTAGGCGACCACCACGTCGGCCACGCCGGTCGCGACGGCCATCGCCGCCTGCTGCACCGTCGCGCACGCCGCACCGCCGCCGTAGTGGATGCGGGAGAAGAACTTCAAGTGAGGTATCCCCACCGAACGGGCCACGGCCACTTCGGTGTTGGTGTCCATCGTGAACGAGACCAGGCCGTCGACGTCGGCCGGGGTGAGCCCCGCGTCGTCGAGGGCGGCGCGTACCGCTTCGGCGGCGAGACGGAGTTCGCTGCGGCCGGAGTCCTTCGAGAAGTCGGTGGCGCCGATGCCGACGATCGCCGCTGCACCCGACAGGCCGCTCATGCGGTGCCTCCGATCACGAAAGTGGCTGTGGCCGTGATGTGTTTTCCCAGACTGTTGGTGCCGGTGACGTCGACGGTGACCAGTCCGCCCTCGACGGAGGCAACGGTGCCGGAAAGGGTCAGGGTGTCGTAGGCGTACCAGGGCACACCCAGCCTCAGCGAGATCGACTTGATCACCGCCCGGGGTCCTGCCCACTCGGTGACGTAGCGCTGCACGAGTCCGGTGTCGGTGAGGATGTTGACGAAGATGTCCTTCGATCCGCGTTGCTGCGCCTTGTCGCGGTCGTGGTGCACGTCCTGGAAATCGCGGGTGGCCAGGGCCGTCGACACGACGAAGGTCGGATCCGCGTGGATCGTCGAAGTGGGCAGGTTCTCGCCGATCGTGACGGTCGGGGCGCTCACACGTCCTCCTCGAGAGACTTCCAGGCGTACAGCGTCCACGCTTCTCCCCCGGTCTCGTCATCGCCGGGGAAATCGAGATAGGTGGCTTCCACCGGCATTCCGATCCGTACCCGCTCGGGATCGACGCCGCGGAGTTCACCGAGCATCCGCACCCCTTCGTCGAGTTCGACGAGGGCGACGACGAAGGGCAGCTGCCGTCCCGGCACCTTCGGGGCATGGTGGACGACGAAGCTGAACACCGTTCCGCGACCGGAGGACACGACGTAGTCGGTGGTCTCGGACTTGTCGAGCCAGAGCGCCGGGACGGGTGGGTGCTGCAGCGTGCCGTCGGGGCGTCGCTGGATGCGCAGTTCGTGGGCCGAGATGCCCTCCCAGAAGAACTGCGTGTCGCGGGAGACGGACGGGCGGAGCAGCCGTGCGGGGTCGAGATCGTCGGGAACCGACGGTGCCCGGCCGTCGGAGGACGACGCCTCCTCCACCTTGGTCGGCGGTGCGAACTTCAGTATGCGGAACAGCATTTCGGCGACGACCTCGTCGCCGACCCTCCACAGGTTGCGGGTGGTGAAGAACCAGCCCTCCCCCAGGCCGGTCTTCTTCGGGCCGACGACGTCCTCGAGGGTGGATTCGATCGTCACCTGTTCGCCGTGCCGCAGGTAGCGGTGGTAGATCTGGTCGCAGTTGGTGGCGACCACCGACGTGTATCCGGCGTCGTCGAGGATCTGCGTCATCCGGCCGAGCGGATCGTCCTTCTCCCGTTCGGCGCCGAGACCGCGCATCGTCCACACCTGCGCCATGGCGGGCGGGGCCACGAGACCGCCGTGACCGGCGGCGATCGCCGCGGATTCGTCGGTGTAGATCGGATTGCCGTCGCCGATCGCCTCGAGCCAGTTACGGATCATCGGCAGATTCACCGGATCGCGGCCGGGCCGGGGTGCGGACGAGCCGTCGCTCCGCACCTGTTCGGCCGCCCGCAGGATCTCCTCCGGGGTGCTTCCCGGAACGTCACGTGTCACCGAATTCTCCTGCGTCACCGCGGTACCCGCGGCATGCCCAGTCCGGCCGTCGCGATCAGTTCGCGCATGACCTCGTTGACGCCGCCACCGAAGGTGATGACGACATTGCGTTTGGCCATCATGTCGAGCCAGCGGAGCAGCTCGGCGGTGTCGTCGTCGGCGGGGTCGCCGAAGGCACCGACGATCTCCTCGGCCAGAAGCCCGACCCGCTGGATCCGCTCGGTGGCGAACACTTTGGTGGCCGAGGCGTCGGCGATGTCGACGGCGTCGTTGCTGCTCGCCGCGACCTGCCAGTTGAGCAGTTCGTTGAGCCGCCAGGTCGCGTGGATCTCCCCGAGTGCGCGTCGCACCTCGGGACGGTCCTGGAGTTCGTGCGCGCGGACCCACTCGACGAGCCGGTCGTAGATGCCCGCCACGCGACCGGCCGGTCCGAGCATGACGCGTTCGTGGTTGAGCTGGGTGGTGATGAGCTTCCAGCCCTTGTTCTCCTCGCCGACGAGCATCTCGGCCGGAACACGCACGTCGCTGTAGTAGGTGGCGTTGACGTGATGGGCGCCGTCGCAGGTGATGATCGGCGTCCAGCTGAAACCCGGGTCCTTCGTGTCGACGATGAGCACGGAGATGCCCCGGTGACGCGAGTCGGCGGGGCCGGTGCGGACCGCGAGCCAGATGTAGTCGGCGTCGTGCCCACCGGTGGTGAAGATCTTCTGTCCGTTGACGATGTAGTGGTCGCCGTCGCGCACCGCGGTGGTGCGCAGTGCGGCGAGGTCGGTGCCGGCCTCCGGCTCGGAGTACCCGATCGCGAAATGCACCTCGCCGGCGAGGATGGCGGGCAGGAACTTCCGTTTCTGCTCGTCGGTGCCGTAGACCTGCAGCGTCGGGCCGACGGTCTGCAGCGTGACGCTCGGCAACGGGACGTCGGCCCGGACGGCCTCGTTGGCGAAGATCTGCTGTTCGACGTCGCCGAAACCGTGGCCGCCGAACTCCACCGGCCAGCCGACGCCGAGCCATCCGTCCTTGCCCATGCGGCGGACGACCTCGCGGTAGGTGGGCCCGTGCCGTTCGGTACGCATGATCGCGGCCTCCTCCGGGGAGACCAGATTGCCGAAATAGCGGCGCAGCTCGGCCTGCAGCGCGCGCTGCTCGTCTGTCAGATCGATGAACACCGGGCCCCCACGAGGTCGAGTCGGTACGAGGCGCCGCCGAGCAACCGGGCGAGGTCCTTGGCGGCCGACGAATACTTGTGCAGTGGATAGGTCTCGTCGACACCCACCCCGCCGTGCAGATGGTGCAGCACACGCACGGCCGGAGGCAGTTCGGCCGCGATCCAGTACGCGGTGACATCGAGATCGTCTGCCGCGTCGAGACCTTCGGACAGGCGCCACACCGACGACAGTGCCGCGACGTGCAGGGTGCGCGCGGTGACGTAGACATCGGCGATCTGCTGCGCGACGGCCTGGAAGGTCGCGAGCGGTTTGCCGAACTGGTGCCGTTCGCTGACGTGCTTCGCGGTGAGCTCGGTCGCCCCGGAGAGCAGTCCGTCCGCGAAGGCCGCCACAGCGGCGAGCACGATCCGATGGAGGGTCGCCACGGCGTCGGCACCGGACTCCGCGAGCAGGACACCGACGGCGCCGTCGGCGCGCAGCGAGAACTCCGGGGAGCCGGTCGAGGTGGGGCTCGGACGCAGGGTCACGCCGGTGGCGTCGGGAGCCACCGCGACCACACCGGCATCGGTGGGCAGGAGCACCAGGCGCGCCCGATCGGCATAGGGCACGGCGACGAACGACCCGGTGACCGCGTGACCCCCGTCGGTTCGGACGGCAGTGGCGGCCGGCTGTTCCGGGAAGGCGCGGCCGGGTTCACCGAGTGCGGCCGTCAGGACGGCTCCTTCCGCGACGCCGGCGAGCAGTTCGTCCTGCTGCTGCTCGGAGGCGAGTGCGAGGATCGGCAGCACGCCCAGGCCGAGGGTGGCCAGGGCCGGCGTCTGCGCCGCTCCGCGTCCGACCTCGGTGAGCACCGTGGCCACTTCACCGAGCCCGAGCCCCGATCCGCCGAGCCGTTCGGGCAGGGCGAGCGACAGCAGGTCGGCGTCGGCCAGCGCGGCCCACAGCGCTTCGTCGGCGAGGCCGCGTTTCAGGAGACCGGCCGCCACACCGGCGATCTCCTCCTGTGTCTCGTCACGTGCGAAGTCCACCGTCACCCACCTTCGATATAGAACGTGTTCCAGTTGTAGCATTCCCGGGCGTCCGGCGGAAGGACTCCTCAGTCGCGCGGCAGCCCCAGGAGCCGCTCGGCCGCCACGGTCAGCAGAATCTGCTCGGTTCCACCGGCGATCGTCAGGCACCGGGTGTTGAGGAACTCCCGGGTGAGCGGTCCTTCCACCCACCCGGCCTCGCCCGCGAGATCCATGGCGAGTTCCGCGGTGTCCTGCCGTTGCCGCACGCCGATGAGCTTACGGACGCTCGACGCGGCGCCGGGATCCTGTCCCTCGAGCTGTGCGAGGGTGGCACGCAGATCCAGGAGCGAACCGACCGTCGCCTCACCGATCTGCGTCGCGATGCGGTCCTCGGCCACAGGATCGTCCGACGCCGACAGAGCGAGCAGCTCTTCGATGTGCGGGCCCAGCGACGACTTGCCGCCCATCGCGACGCGCTCGTTGGCGAGGGTCGTGCGGGCGAGTTTCCAGCCGTCGCCGAGTTTCCCGACCACGCACTCGTCCGGCACGAAGACCGAATCGAGGAAGACCTCGTTGAACAGCGCGTCGCCGGTGATCTCGCGCAGCGGCGAGATCGTGATACCCGCGGACTTCATGTCGACGAGGAAGTACGTGATGCCCTTGTGCTTGGGGACATCGCGGTCGGTGCGGGCGAGGCAGAGCGCCCAATCGGCCTGCTGAGCGAGCGAGGTCCACACCTTCTGCCCGCGCAGCACCCATCCCCCGTCGACCTTCTCGGCACTCGTGCGCAGTGCCGCAAGATCCGAACCCGCTCCGGGTTCCGAGAACAGCTGGCACCACACCACGTCGCCGCGCAGGGTGGGCATCACGAACCGTTCGATCTGCTCGGGCGTGCCGTACTGGAGGACGGTCGGCACCGCCCACCAGCCGATCACGAGATCGGGGCGTTCGATACCGGCAGCGGCGAGTTCCTCCTGGACGACGAGCTGCTCGGCGGCGCCGGCTCCCCGGCCGTAGGGCGCCGGCCAGTGCGGTGCGAGCAGACCCGACTCGGCGAGAGCGACACGCTGCTCGGACTCGGGCGCGGCGGCGATGCTCTCGATCTCCGCGCGGATCCGTGCCCGCTCCTCCTCGTGCCCGGACAGGTCGATCCCGAGATGACGACGCGCGCCGCCGCGGACCAGGGTGGTGAGCCGTGACCGCCACACGGTGGAGCCGCCGAGTACCTGCCGGGTGGCGACCGCGCGGCGAAGATAGAAGTGCGCGTCGTGCTCCCACGTGAAGCCGATGCCGCCGAGCACCTGGATCGCATCCTCGGCCGTCCGGACCGCGGCGTCGAGCGCGATCGCCGCAGCAGCGGCCGCCGCGATCGGCAGTTCGTCGGGCTGCGAATCGACAGTGACCGCTGCGTCCCATGCCACGGCCCGGATCTTCTCGGTCCGGCAGAGCATTTCGGCACAGATGTGCTTGACCGCCTGGAACGCGCCGATCGGTTTGCCGAACTGCTCACGGATCTTCGCGTAGTCGACGGCGGTGGTCAGCGCCCAGCCGGCGAGGCCGGCCAGTTCCGCGGCGGCAAGACCGGCGGTGAGGTCGCGCACGAAGCCGGCCGGGACGGTCGCGACACGGCCTGCCGGGACGGTCGCGCCGTCGAACCGGACACGGGCCACCGCGCGGGAGGCGTCGATGGTGTCGAGCGGCTCGACCTGCAGACCCGGATCGTCGGCCTCGACGAGCGCCCAGCGTTCGATGTCCGGGGCTCCACCGGCGGATTCGACGGCCGGATCACCATCACCCCCGAGACGCACGAGCACAGCGATCCCGGCTTCGGCGCCCACGGCCGGCCCGGCCTCGCCCCGCAGCACGAATCCGTCCCCTGCCGGTTCGGCGGCCACGGCCGAGTCGAGCGCGAGCGCGGTGGGGACCTCGCCCTCGGCGAGTCGCGCCGTCGTCTTGGCGACAGCCTCTCCGGCCCGGCCGAACACGAGAGCCGCCACGGCAGTCGTCAGGACGGGGCCGGGCGCGAGTTCGCGGGCGGCCTGTTCGAGCATGACGGCCAGGTCCACGGCGGTCGCTCCGACGCCGCCCGCGTCCTCGGGGACGGCGACACCGAAAAGTCCGAGTTCTGCGAGGGACGACCAGCCGTCGCGCCACGTCGCGTCGCCTGAGCGACGTATCGTCGAGATGGGGTCGACGGTGCGTGACCAGGCCTGCACGGATGCCTGGACGGCTCGCTGCTCCTCGGTCGTGGCGATACTCACAGCGGTTTCCGCCCTTCCGAATGACATCATTGCTAGAACGTGTTCTAATATGACACCGATTCGGAGTCAAGGCGTGAGGAAACGAATTTATGGCCACCCCGTCCCGCTCCCGTGCCAATGGACACGGAACTCTGACCGCCCTCACCGAGGACGATCTCAGTTCCAATGCCCAGAAGGAACGGCGTAAGCGGATTCTCGACGCCACCCTGGCGCTTGCGTCCAAGGGTGGATACGAGGCCGTGCAGATGCGGGCAGTGGCCGAACGAGCGGACGTCGCCGTCGGCACCCTCTACCGGTACTTCCCGTCCAAGGTGCACCTGCTGGTCTCCGCCCTCGGCCGTGAATTCGCCCGTATCGAGGGTAAGGGCCGCATCCCACCCGGCCACAGCCCGCTCGAGCGTATGCACCTGGTCCTGAGTCTGATCACCAAGGCGATGCAGCGCGATCCCCTGCTCACCGAAGCCATGACGCGGGCGTTCATGTTCGCCGACGCCTCGGCCGCCGCCGAGGTCGATCAGGTCGGCACCCTCATGGACCGGCTGTTCGCGCGGGCCATGAACGACGGCGAGCCCACCGAGGAGGAACTCGCCATCGCGCGTGTCATCAGCGACGTGTGGCTGTCCAATCTCGTCGCCTGGCTCACGCGCCGTTCGTCGGCCACCGATGTCGCCCGCCGGCTCGAACTGACCGTGGATCTCCTGCTCGGAGACGGCTCCCGCGCCCCGAAGACGGTCGCCTCGGGAGTATGAGACTCGGGAGTACGAAAGTTGCTTCCCGGTCTTCTGTAACCGGAAACACGCACTCGGAAGGCCGACGGGGTCCGACTCCCGCCCGACTCTGACCTAACGTGGTTCAGGTGAGTGCCCACGATCTTCCGATTGACCTTCGACGTGCTCTGGTGGCTGTCGCGCGGACGCCCCGTCTGCTCGTGGCGACCGACTACGACGGCACCATCTCCCCCATCGTGAGCGACCCGGAGAAGGCCTACCCGCACGACGATGCGGTGCGGGCGCTGCGGGGCCTCGCCGCTCTCCCGTCGACGTCCGCGGCGGTCATCTCGGGTCGCGCCCTCAAGGATCTCGCCGCCCTGTCGCGGTTGCCGGTCGAGGTCAAGCTCGTCGGCAGCCACGGTTCCGAGTTCGACATCGGATTCGTCCACGAGATCGATCCCGAGGCCAGGGACCTGCTCGCCACGATCGTCGAGGGACTGGACGGCGTGGCGTCCCGGTTCACCGGCGTGCGGGTGGAGGTCAAGCCTGCGAGCGCCGCGCTCCACGTGCGCAACGCCGCCCCTGGCGACGCCGAACAGGCCCTCGACCTCGTGCGGAACGATCTCGCTCTCCGTCCGGGCGTGCAGGTGACAGAGGGCAAAGCCGTGATCGAGCTGTCCGTGGTGCCCACCGACAAGGGCAAGGCCCTCGGCGTCATCCGGCATCAGGAGGCCGCCACCGCGGCGGTGTTCTTCGGCGACGACGTGACCGACGAGAAGGCCTTCCGTTCCCTGCAGGGTCCGGATGTCGGAGTGAAGATCGGCGACGGTGACACCGCCGCCGAGTACCGCGTCCGCACCAGCGAAGAGGTCATCGCGGCGCTGGCGTTCCTGCTCGAGGAACGTCGTACGTGGCTGTCGGGTGCCCACGTCGCCCCGATCGAACGTCTGACGATGCTCGCGAGCCCCCGTTCGAAGGCGCTCGTGACCCCCGACGGCGCGATCACCTGGCTGTGCCACCCCGATCCCGATTCCGCCGCGGTCTTCGCCCACCTGCTCGGTGGCGACGCCGCCGGTCACTTCTCCATCGGTCCGACCCGTCAGGCGCTGCCGCTCAGCCAGCGTTACGTCGACTCGACGATGACGGTGGTGACCCGGTGGGCGTCGCTCGCGGTGATCGACTATCTCCCGCACGACGTCGAGACCGGCCGCACGGATCTGACCCGTGTGATCACCGGGCGCGCGAGCGCGGTGGTGACCTTCGCGCCGCGACCGGAGTTCGGCCAGGGCCAGGTGACCCTCGAGGTCGAGGACGACGGCATCCGCGTGATGGGCTTCAACGAGCCCTACGTGCTGCGCTCTCCCGGTGTGCGGTGGGACATCACGACCGACGGGGTGCACCAGACGGCCCACGCCGTGGTCGACCCCAGCGAGAACGACATCATCCTCGAATTTCGTTGCGGCACGGATGATCTCGACGAACATCCGGTGCCGGAGGTCGAACGCCGGGCGCAGTCCGAGGCCTACTGGCACACGTGGGCGTCGCGCCTCGAACTCCCGCCGCTCAAGCCCGACCTCATGAAGCGTTCGGCGCTCACCCTGCGCGGGCTGGTCCACGGGCCGACGGGTTCGATCCTTGCCGCGGCGACCACCTCGCTCCCCGAGGAGATCGGTGGGGTCCGCAACTGGGACTACCGCTACTGCTGGCTGCGCGACGCCGCGCTCACGGCGCAGGCGCTCGTGCGGGTCGGATCGCTCGAAGAGGCCGAGAACTACCTCGACTGGGTCCACCGTGTCCTCGAGACCGTCCCCGGCCCCGAACGCCTGCACCCGCTGTACACGCTCGCCGGCGGGCCGCTTCCGCCCGAGGCCGTGCTCGACTCGCTTCCCGGTTACGCCGGTTCGCGGCCCGTGCGTATCGGCAACGCCGCGAACCAGCAGGTGCAGCTCGACGTGTTCGGTCCGATCGTCGACCTGATCGCCGACCTCGCGCACAGCCGCGAGGAAGGCGGCGCGCCCCACGATCAGGCCCTCACCGACCGCGACTGGGAGCTCGTCTGCTCGATGGTCACCGCGGTGGAACGGCGCTGGTTCGAGCCGGACCACGGCATCTGGGAGATCCGCCACGCACCCCGTCACCACGTGTACTCGAAGGTCATGGGGTGGCTGACCGTCGACCGGGCGCTGACGCTCGCCGAGAAGTTCGGCCGGACCGCCGGTGAGGGGTGGGCGGCGCTGCGCGACGAGATCGCCGACGAGGTCACCGAGAAGGGCTGGAACGACGACGTCCAGTCGTTCACCTCGGCCTACGACGGCACCGATCTCGACGCGGCCACCCTGTTCATCGGCCTCACCGGACTCGTCGACCCGGAGGACGAGCGGTTCCGGGCGACCGTGGCGGCCACCGAACGGGAGTTGCGCAGCGGCGCGACCGTCTACCGCTATCACAGCGACGACGGCCTGCCCGGTAGCGAAGGCGGCTTCCACCTGTGCGCGGCGTGGCTCGTGGCGGCCTACCTGCTGATCGGGCAGCGCAACGACGCCGAAGCACTGTTCGCGCAGCTCGTCGCCGCAGCCGGACCGACCGGCCTGCTCAGTGAGGAGTACGACCCGGTCGCGGAGCGTTCGCTGGGCAACCACCCACAGGCGTACAGCCACATCGGTCTGCTGCGCTGCGCCCAGCTGCTGTCGGGGGCGAAGCCGATGGGCGAGCGGACCCGCTGACACCCTGCGGCCGGCGACACTGCCCTATTCCGCGTACCACTCGCTCTCGACCCGGCCCGAGGTGGCGCCGAACCACAGTTGGGTGCCCAGGGTCTCGAGTGCGGGTACACCGGAATGCGACGGGGCGGCGAGGAGCAGTTCGCCGGCGCGCCGCCCCTTGTCCTTCTGCGGTTGCCGCACGGTCGTGAGACCTTCGCGCATCGCTTCGTCGATGCCGTCGAATCCGGTGATCGACAGGTGCCCGGGCACGTCGAGACCCATCTGGTTGGCCCATGCGAGCGCGCCGAGCGCGAGTACGTCGGTGGTGCACACGAGCGCGGTGATCCTCGGGTTGACCCGCATGATCTGCGCTGCGGCGGACATGCCGTCCTCCGCCGTGTGGGTGTAGCGCTCGACGACGGTGAGCGAGTCGGGGGCCAGGCCCGCAGCGCTCATGGCGTCCTGGACGCCGCGGATGCGTTCTCGCTGCACGTGGAAACCGCCGGTCCCGAGGGTCGACAGATCGACGACCCCGTCGTGTCGTTCCCGGCCGAGGCGCATCGACAACATGCCGATCTCACGGTGGCCGAGCTCGACGAGATGGGCCGCGAGATCGCGCATCGCCCGCCGGTCGTCGATGCCCACCACCGGGGTGTGCTCGAGTCCGCGCGGCTGGTCGCACGCCACGACCGGGAGGTGCCGTTCGAGTACGGCCGCCAGATAGGGATCCTCGGCAGGGACCGAGTACACGACGAAACCGTCGACGGACGACCGGTGCACGACCTGTGCGGCCTCGTCGTCGGTGCGTCCGGGTCCGGCGGGGATGAGCAACAGCCCCTGCCCCGCCGCCTCGCACGCCTCGGACAGTCCCGACAGGAAGCTCATGGCGGCGGGATCCCGGAAGGAGTAGCTCAACGCTTCGGTGAGCAGGACCCCGACCGCTCCGGCCTTGCGGGTACGCAGCGACCGCGCCATCGGATCCGGTCCGGCATATCCGCGTCGCTTGGCAACTTCGAGGACACGCTCACGCAGTTCGGCGGACAACTGATCGGGACGGTTGTACGCGTTCGAGACCGTGGTGCGGGAGATCTTCAACTCGGCGGCTATCGACGCCAGGGTCGCCTGTCGGCGCGGCTGACGAGACCTGGACATGAGAGGACCGTAGTCCTGTGTCCGTGCTCACGACCACTCAGGGATGGTGGGAGGGTTTCGCGCCGTCCGCTAAAGTGGAACGGTAACGGTTACCAATAACGTTTGGGTCGGTCGCTCGGTCGTTCCGGACCCCGTTCACCGAAGACCGCCGATCCTCAGGAGAAGAACTGTGCGACTGTCCTCCCGCACGGCCCTCGCAGCCGCTGCCGTAGCCTGCGCGACCACACTCGCCGCGTGCGGCACCGATACCTCCGGCGCCGACGACGACGCGATCAGCGTCGTCGCCTCCACGAACGTGTGGGGGTCGATCGCGCAGGCCGTCGCCGGAGACCGCGTCGAAGTCCGCTCGCTCATCACCGAACCGAACGCCGACCCGCACTCCTACGAGGCCAGCCCCCTCGACGCCGCGGCGATCAGCGACGCCTCGCTCGTGGTCTACAACGGGGGCGGCTACGACCACTTCGTCGACGACATCCTCGACGCGAGCGGCGAGAAGCCGGCCGTCGTCGAGGCCTTCGCCCTGTTCGAGTCCGGCGCGTACTCGGATCTGCATGCCGGGCACGATCACGGCAACGAGGATTCGGCCGAGAATGATTCGGATACAGCAATTTCCGATGATCATTCGCACGAGACCGGAGACGGTCACTCGCACGAGGGCCACGACCACGGCGGCATCAACGAGCACGTCTGGTACGACCTCGCGACCGCCGACGCCGTCGCGCACGCGGTCGCCGACCGGCTCGCCGAACTCGATCCCGAGGGTGCCGCCGTCTACGAGACCAACGCGGCAGCATTCCACGAGAATCTGCACTCCGTGGCGGATGTCGTCGACAGGATCGCCGACACGCACGGCAACGCTCCCGTCGCTCAGACCGAGACCATCGGTCACTACCTCGTCTCGGCCGCGGCACTCGACGACGTCACTCCCCCGGACTTCACCAACGCCATCGAGAACGGCACAGATCCGTCCCCGGCGGCGATCGCGGCGACGCGGCAACTGCTGGTCGACAAGCAGGTTCGCGTCCTGATCTACAACCCGCAGACCGAGGACCGGATCAGTCGCGAGATGCGCACGGCAGCAGAGTCGTCGGGCGTCGCGGTGGTCGAGGTTTTCGAAACCCTGCCCGACGGTGTCGACTACATTCAGTGGCAGGCCCGGACCGCCGAGACCCTCGCCGCCGCGCTCGAGACCGCCTCCTGACCATCCGATCGAGAACACGGACTTCGGTGACACCTCCTCCATCCGACCGCACACCCACCGTCGAACTCCGCGATGCCCGGCTGGCATTCGGAGATCGCGTCCTCTGGGAAGGTCTCGACCTCGTCGTCGAACCCGGCGAGTTCCTGGCGGTGCTCGGACCCAACGGTGCCGGCAAGACATCGCTGCTCAAGGTGCTGCTCGGCCAGCTCCCGCTCACCTCGGGAACGGCGACGATCGCCGGGCAGCCCGTCCGAACCGGGAACTCCCACGTCGGCTACGTACCGCAGCAGAAATCACTCGACGAGGGCGTACCGCTCCGGGGACGCGACCTCGTGGGCCTCGGTATGGACGGACACCTGTGGGGCACCGGCCTGCGGACCCGCCGGCGCCGCCGCGTCGCGGTCGACGACGCGATCGCCCAGGTGGGCGCCGAGTCCTATGCCGGCGCCCCGATCGGCACACTCTCCGGCGGTGAGCAGCAGCGGCTACGTATCGCGCAGGCCCTCGTGGGCGATCCGCGGGTGCTCCTGTGCGACGAACCGTTGCTGAGTCTCGATCTCGCCAACCAGCACCTGGTGTCGTCGCTCATCGACCGCCGCCGCCGCGACCACGACACCTCCGTACTGTTCGTCACCCACGAGATCAACCCGATCCTGCCACTGGTGGATCGCGTGCTGTACCTCGTCGACGGCCAGTTCCGCATCGGCACTCCCACCGAGGTGATGACCTCGCAGGTGCTCTCCGAGCTGTACCGCACCGACGTCGAGGTGCTCGAGATGCGCGGACGCCTGGTGGTGGTCGGCACCGGAGACGCCATCGACGCGCTCGGCAGCGCCGGCGGACTGCGCCCCGGGGAAGGCGTCCACCACGATCACGAGGACCACGAATGAGCAGCAAGTTCACCGACGCCCTGGGCCGGATGTTCGACGTGGAGACCACCGTCGAACTCCTGCAGTACGACTTCGTGCAGCAGGCGCTGGTCGCCGGCGCGATCCTCGGCCTGCTCGCCGGCGTGATCGGCCCGTTGATCATCAGCCGGCAGATGGCGTTCTCGGTGCACGGCACCTCCGAGCTGTCGCTCACCGGCGCCGCCGCGGCGCTCATCGTCGGGGTCTCGGTGGGGCTCGGCGCCGTCGTGGGTGCCGTGATCGCCGCGATCCTCTTCGGGGTCCTGGGAACACGTGCACGCGAACGGGACTCCGTCATCGGTGTGGTGATGGCCTTCGGTCTCGGCCTGGCCGTCCTGCTGCTGTGGGCCTACGACGGGCGCACCGGTGCCGCCTTCTCGTTGCTCACCGGCCAGATCGTGGCACCCGGTGGCACCGGCATCGCCCTGCTCGCCGCGTGCGCTGCCGTCGTGATCCTCACGCTGCTGGTGATCTACCGTCCGCTGCTGTTCGCCAGCACCGACCCGGAGGTCGCGGCCGCCCGCGGCGTCCCGGTCCGCGCGTTGTCGATCGTGTTCGCGGTACTCGTCGGTGTCACCGCCGCCCTCGGCGTGCAGATCGTCGGGGCACTGCTGGTGATGGCGTTGCTCATCACCCCCGCCGCCGCGGCGGCACGCGTGGTCAGCGGACCGCTCGCCGCCACCGTGCTGTCGGTGGTCTTCGCGGAGATCTCGGCGGTCGGCGGCATCCTGCTCGCACTGGCGCCCGGCGTGCCGGTCTCGGCCTTCATCACGACGATCGCGTTCGTCATCTACATGGTGTGCCGCGTGATCGGCACCGCCCGCAGCCGGCGGGGCTCCGGACGGGTCGCCGCAGCTGCCTGACCGACGCGAACGCGATCGTCCCGTCGACCTGGTATCCGCTCGGTGGTGCGAGCACGGGCACGGTGTGCGATCCCGACGCCGGGTGCTCGGCCGGCGCGGGCTGTACGTGCTCGACGGCGCCTAGACTCGGGACGTGACCCGCATCGATCTCAACAGCGACCTCGGCGAGAGTTACGGCCGGTGGCGTCTGGGCGACGACGAGACCATGCTCGACATCGTCACCAGCGCCAACGTGGCGTGCGGATTCCATGCCGGCGACCCGGCGACCCTGCTGAGCACCTGCCACGGCGCCGCGAAGCGCGCGGTGCGGATCGGCGCCCAGGTCGGATACAACGACCTCGCCGGCTTCGGTCGTCGCTTCATCGAGGTGCCGTCCGCGGATCTCACCGCCGAGATCATCTACCAGATCGGTGCACTGGACGGGCTCGCGCGAGCGGCGGGCTCGTCGGTCGGCTACGTCAAACCCCACGGCGCGCTGTACAACGCGATCGTCCATCATCGCGAACAGGCCCGGGCCGTCGTGGACGCGGTGCGCGCCTACGACGCCTCACTGCCCGTCCTCGGGCTGCCCGGCTCCGTCTTCCTCGAGGAAGCCGGGCGGGCCGGTCTGAGGGTCGTCACCGAGGCGTTCGCCGACCGCGCCTACACCTCCTCCGGGACGCTGGTCTCCCGGCGCGAACCCGGTGCGGTACTGCACGATCCGGACGAGATCGCCGAGCGGGTCCTGCGCATGGTCACCGAGGGAGTGGTCACCGCGATCGACGGGAGCGACGTCCGTGTGGGAGCGCAGTCGGTGTGCATCCACGGCGACTCCCCCGACGCCACGGCGGTGGCCGTCGCCGTCCGGCGCCGCCTCGACGCCGAGAACATCGACATCCGGGCGTTCGTGTGAACGCCGGGACTCCGCGAGGTACACCGATGAGGATCATCCGCGCCGGGGACAGCGCACTGCTCGCCGAGTTCGAGTCCCTCGACCAGGTTCTCGGCCACTTCCGGGCGCTGGACCGGGAGCGGCCCGGAGGCGTCGTCGATCTCGTTCCGGCGGCTCGGACGCTGCTGGTGAGCTTCGATCCGTCCGAGACGAACGTGCAGGTCGTGCACCGGTGGATCGCCACCACCCCACCGTTGCCCGAGGGCGCCACCACCATCGAGGAGGTGACGCTCGAAGTCCGGTACGACGGAGCCGATCTCGAAGAGGTCGGTGAGTCGACCGGCCTGGGCGCCGACGGCGTGGTTGCCGCACACACCGGCAGCCTCTGGACGGTCGCCTTCGGCGGATTCGCGCCCGGCTTCGCCTATCTCACCGGTGGGGACCCGCGGTTGCACGTGCCGCGCCGCAGCTCGCCGCGCACCACCGTGCCGTCCGGCGCAGTGGGGCTCGCAGGCGAGTTCTCGGGCGTCTACCCACGGCAGTCGCCGGGTGGGTGGCAGCTGATCGGAACCACCGACGCCCCGCTGTGGCAACCGGATCGAACCCCTGCGGCACTGTTGCGGCCGGGACACACGGTGCGCTTCGTCGCGCTCTGATCCGCTCGCTCGGCCTCGGTTCCACTGCGCCGTTGCGCTCGGTCCCACTGCGCCGTTGCGCTCGGTCCCACTGCGCCGTTGCCCTCAAATACCCAGCACGGTCTTCGCGATGAGGAAGTAGATCACCAGGCCGGTCGCATCGACGAAAGTCGTGATGAACGGGTTGGAGAACACCGCAGGATCGGCGCGAATCGATTTGGCCACCAACGGCATCGCACCACCGACCGTGGCCGCGAGAGTGCAGGTGCTCACCAGCGTCAACCCGATCACCGCACCCACCGACGAGTCGTAGACCAGGGACGTCAGGACGAACGCGACCGTTCCCAACAGAACTCCGAGGGACAGACCCACACGGAACTCGCGGGCGATCACCCCACCGATGTCGCGCGGTGTCACGTCGTCGAGTGCCAGCGCGCGGGTGACGGTGGTGGCGGCCTGATTTCCGGTGTTCCCGCCGGTGCCGATGATCAACGGCACGAACAGCGCGAGAGTGACCACCTGGTCGAGGGTCGACTCGAAGACCTCGAGGACCTGGACCGTGAGTGTCGCGCCGAGCGCCAGGACGAGCAACCACACCACCCGTGAGCGCACCAACTGCCCGACCGGTGTCGCGAGATACGGCCGGCGCAGCGGCTCGGTACCACCGATCCGGGCCTGATCCTCGCTGTCGGCGACCTCGAGGATCCGAAGGGCGTCGTCCACGGTGAGGATGCCCACCAATCTGGTCTCGCTGTCGACGACGATCAACGCCAACAGCTCGAGTTCGGCACATCGGCGCGCGGATTCCTCTGCATCGTCGGTGACGCGGGCCCAGTACGGTTCGTTCATGATGTCGGCGATCACCGTTCCCGGCGACGCCCTCATCAGCGCGCGCAGGCCGATCACACCCACGAGCACACGCCCGTCGTCCACCACCGGCAGGGTGTACACCGTTTCCGCGTCGTCGAGGCGACGACGTACGGCGTCCATCGCCTCCTCCGCGGTCATGTCCTGACGCAACGACACGAAGGCCGGACTCATCCGACGGCCGATCGCACGCTGCGGATAGCCGAGAATCGTGGAGGTCATCTCCCGCTCGTCCGGCGGCAG
This sequence comes from Rhodococcus sp. R1101, assembly GCF_000278445.1. Taxonomy (NCBI): domain Bacteria; kingdom Bacillati; phylum Actinomycetota; class Actinomycetes; order Mycobacteriales; family Nocardiaceae; genus Rhodococcus; species Rhodococcus sp. R1101. The sequence continues at coordinate 4,183 of NZ_AJVB01000021.1, read as the reverse complement.
TCCGTGCATCAGCGACGAGGCGACCGTGGCGGGGAGCTCGTCGAGCAGTTCCACCCGGTCGTCCGGTTCGAGGCGGGCGAAGATCGCGGCCACCTGATCGTCGCGTAGACCGCGAACCAGTTCGCTCCGCATGCTCGGATCGAGATGTTCGAAGACCTCGATCGCACGGTCCTTGGCCAGAAGCCGGTAGAGCACCGCCCGGTCGGTCCGGCCGAGCCGTTCGAGCACGTCGACGACCTGTTCGACCTTCAGTTCCGCGACGGCGTCGTGCGCTGCCGGAAGATCGTCGGCCTCGAGGGCCTTCTCGACGAGTCTCGTCGTCGCACGGACGTCCGCTTCCTCCATGCCCGGCACCTCCGTCCTCGATCATCTTCAACCTATCCCGTCCTTTCGGTAGAAGTTCGGCCGGGCAAACGAACGCGGTGGGTGAGAATGAACGTCGTGGCGTGGTTCGAGGTGATCTCCGGCGGAATGCTCACGACGGTGCAGGATCGCGGACGTCCCGGTTACGGCTCCTCGGGGCTCACCCGGTCCGGTGCCGCCGACCGACGCGCGCACGACGCGGCGAATCGGCTCGTGGGCAACCGGCCGGACGCCGCGACACTCGAGGTGACCGGCGGCGGTCTCGTCGTCCGCAGTGTCGGCGAGACGACCGTGGCGGTGACAGGTGCCCGCGCCGACGTGACCGTGTGCAATCGTCCGGTCGGCGACTGGGCGCGCATCGCCCTGCGGAACGACGACGTACTGCGGATCGGCCTGCCGAACGACGGCCTGCGGATCTATCTCGCCGTGCGCGGCGGCATCGATGTCCCGGAGGTGCTCGGCAGCAGATCCACCGACACCTTGTCGAACACCGGACCGTCACCGGTACGCACCGGCGACCGGCTGCTCGTCGGCGCGATGTCGGCCGGCCTGCCCGACGAGGAACAGTTCCCACCGCCGCCACCGATGGGCGATCCCGTGGAGATCCGGGTGCGGCCCGGGCCGCGCGACGACTGGTTCACCCCCGGATCACTGCGTGCCCTGTTCCACGAGACCTGGACGGTGACACCACAACTCGACCGGGTGGGCATCAGGTTCCATGGCCCCGGCCGCCTGCACCGGGCACGGCACGAGGAGATGCCCAGTGAGGGCATGGTTCCGGGGTCGCTGCAGATACCGCCGGACGGGCACCCGGTGCTGTTCCTCGCCGACCATCCCGTCACAGGCGGCTATCCGGTCGCCGCGGTGGCGATCGCCGCCGACCTGCCCGTCGCGGCGCAACTGCGTCCCGGGCAGCGGGTGCGGTTCGTACCGGTCCGGTGATCGGCCGGTCCTGCGAGCGTCAGATCCGGGACCGGACGGACGGATCGGTCTCGTCCGTCGGGTCGGCGGTCGTCACCCGTCGCACGAAGGTGATCGCCTCGTCGAGTGCGTGTTTCGCGGGCGGCGAGATACCCGGCAGGCTGAGATAGCCGTGCACCGTGCGGGGGTAGTCGGTCTCCGTCACGTCACCCCCCTTGTCCCGCAACGCCGACGCATATCGAACGGCGTTGTCGCGCAACGGGTCGTGTCCTGCCACTTGCACGAGGGCGGGCACGGCGGCACCGGCGAGCGTGCCGCGTAACGGTGCCGCGGTCGGCGCATACGGGTCGGCTCCGGCGAGATAGAGACGCACGAACGCCCGCATGCCGCGGGAGGTGAGTACCGGAGCGTTCGCGAACTGCCGCTCCGACGGGAACTCCTCCTCCATCTCCGTCGCCGGATAGATCAGCACCTGGCCGACCGGCAGCGGACCGTCCGACCGCCCGGCCACATCGGCGACGACGGCGGCGAGATTGCCGCCGGCGCTGTCGCCCGCGACCACGACGCGGGACGGATCACCGTCGAACTCCGCAGCGTGCGCGACGACCCACCGGAACGCGGCCCAGCAGTCCAGTACCGCCGCGGGATACGGATGCTCGGGGGCGAGCCGGTAATCCACCGACACCACCACGCACGGGGTCCGCGCGGCCGTGTGACTCGCCCACCATTCGTTCTGCTCCGGATTGCCGAGCACCCACCCCCCACCGTGGAACAGCAGAACGACCGGCAGCGGGCCGCTCACACGTGCGGAGGGTCGATAGATCCTCAGACGGGTCCGGACCGGCGAGTCCTCGGCTTCGAGGTCGTCGATCGCGTCGTGCTCGAGATCGACCCACCGGTCCTCGATCCGCACGCCGGGATGCGGCCGGCCCGAGATCAACCGGCCGACCGGAGACGCCAGCAGTTTCGCGCGCGCAGTACGGCGTGCGGGAATCTCGTCGACGCGGGCGTCGGCGATGGACTTGCCGGTGAAGCGTTCGAGGAACGCGAACACCGTCGTACGGAACGGCAGAGAGGCGGCCACGAGGACAGACTAGGCCCTCGTGGGGGTAGAACCGGCCGACTCGGTCGGGCCCGGCGCTGCCGCGTAGTCGGTCAGGCCCGGCGCTGCCGCGTAGTCGGTCAGGCCCGGCGCTGCCGCGCGATGTCGGCGAGCACCACACCCGCGGCGACGGACGCGTTGAGCGACTCGACGTCGCCGGCCATCGGGATCGACAGCACCGCGTCGCAGGTCTCGCGCACCAGGCGCGAGAGTCCCTTGCCTTCGGAACCCACGACCACGACCACGGGATCGGTGCCGTCGAAATCGTCGAGGTCGGTGTCGCCACCCGCATCGAGACCGACGACGCGGACACCCCGGGACTGCCAGTCCTTGAGAGTGCGCGTGAGGTTGGTGGCACGCGCGACGGGCAGCCGCGCTGCGGCTCCGGCGCTCGTGCGCCACGCCACCGCGGTCACCGACGCCGAGCGCCGCTGCGGGATCACCACACCGTGCCCGCCGAAGGCCGCGACCGACCGGATCACGGCACCGAGATTGCGCGGATCGGAGATGTTGTCGAGGGCCACGAGCAGCGGCCGCTCGTGATTCTCCGCGGCCCGGGCGAGCAGGTCGTCGGGATGCGCGTAGCGGTACGGCGGCACCTGGAGACCGATGCCCTGATGCATCCCGTTGGCCGACAGGCGGTCGAGTTCGGAACGCGAGACCTCGAGGATCGAGATGCCCATCTCGGCCGAGCGTTGCACGGCTTCCTTGAGCCGCTCGTCGGACTCCGCGCCGAGGGCGACGTACAGAGCGGTCGCGGGGACACCGGCACGCAGGCACTCGACGACCGGGTTGCGGCCCAGCACCATCTCCGGGCCGTCCTCGGCCTTGCGACCTGCTGCGGGGCGACGACCGCCGCCGCGAGGATCTGCGGCCTTGGCCGCGGCCCGGGCACGCCGCGCGGCGGGGTGGTAGGGCCGGTCCTCGGCCTTCGGGGTGGCACCGCGCGCTTCGAGGCCGCGACGCCGCTGCCCGCCGGACCCGACGACCTGGCCCTTCTTCGTGCCGCCCTTACGAATAGCGCCGCGACGCTGGGAATTGCCTGCCATCACTGTCCTGCTTTCAGAGACCACTCGGGTCCGTTGGGCGTATCGGTCACTTCGACCCCCGCAGCTGCGAGACGATCCCGCACCTCGTCGGCCACCGCCCAGTTCTTCTCGGCCCGGGCGGTCGTGCGGCGCTCGAGATCCGCGCCGACCAGGACGTCGAGGGCCGCGAGCGCGGCCGATCCGGAATCGTCGGTGGAGCACCAGTGCTCGTCGAGCGGGTCGACACCGAGGATGCCGAGCATGCTCCGGATCTGCGACGCGATCTGCACGGCCGCGTCGAGATCGCCGTTGTCGAGCGCCTTGTTGCCTTCGCTGCGCTTGCGGTGGATCTCGGCGAGCGCCTTGGGCACACCGAGGTCGTCGTCGAGTGCTTCGGCGAAGGCGTCCGTCCAGGCACCCACGGGTACCTCTCCGGCCCGGTCGCGGGTCTTGAGCACGAACGACTCGAGCCCCCGGTAGGCCGCCGCCGCTTCGGCGAGCGCGTCGTCGGAATACTCGAGCATCGAACGGTAGTGGGCGCTGCCGAGGTAGTACCGCAGTTCCTGCGGGCGGACCCGGGCGAGCACGTTGGGGATGGACAGCACGTTGCCGAGCGACTTCGACATCTTCTCGCCGCCCATCGTCACCCAGCCGTTGTGCAGCCAGTAGCGGGCGAAGCCGTCGCCGACGGCGCGGGACTGGGCCATCTCGTTCTCGTGGTGCGGGAAGACGAGGTCCATGCCTCCGCAGTGGATGTCGAAAGTGCCCC
>NZ_AJVB01000020.1:0-23133 GCF_000278445.1 Rhodococcus sp. R1101 | reverse complement strand
TCTGAGGTGTGCCTGCGCGCGGAGGGCCAGGCACCGATGCCCCTGCCCGTCGCGGACACCGATCCGCACCTGCTGCAGATGGGCGTGCGCAAGCTCGGGATCGCACTCCAGTCCTATCCGCGCCTGCAGGACGTACCCCGCGACCCCGACAGCCTCGACCTGCTGCTGCCCACCCCGGTCGTCGTGGACCTCGTCGAGCACGGTGCCCGGGCGCTCGACGCCGCGGGGATCGCGGTGCTGCTGCCGCGCGCCTGGACGAGGGTCGATCCGTCCCTGCGCCTGCAGGTCGAATCGCCCGTGACACCCGTGAGCGCCGACGACAGCGTCGTCGGGATGAGCGCGATCGTCTCGTACGAATGGCAGCTCGCCGTCGGTGACATGCTGCTCACCCCGTCGGAGATGGAAGAGCTCGTCGCGGCGAACAGCGACCTGGTCAAGCTGCGCGGCAAGTGGGTGCGGGCCGACGCCGAGGCACTGGCCCGCGCCGCGCGCTACGTGACGGCGCATTCCGCCGAGAACGCCACCCTCGGATCGTTGTTCGCCCAGTTCACCGGCGACGACGCGCCGCCCGCGGAGGTCACCGAGGTCTCCGCCTCCGGCTGGGTCGAGATGCTGCTCGACGGACAGGCGCGTCCCGAGCCGGTTCCCGTGCCGGCGGGCCTGAACGCCGAATTGCGGCCGTACCAGCAGCGCGGCCTCGACTGGCTCGCGTTCATGAGCCGGATCGGCCTCGGTGCCGTGCTCGCCGACGACATGGGCCTGGGCAAGACCATCCAGGTGCTCGCGCTGCTCGCCCACGAACGCGAGTCGGGCCTGCGGCACGCACCGACACTGCTCGTGTGCCCGATGTCGGTCGTGGGCAACTGGCAACGCGAGGCCGAGCGGTTCGTGCCCGATCTGAGGGTGCACGTCCACCACGGCGCACAGCGACTGAGCGGGCCGACGCTCGCCGCGGCTGCCGCCGACCACGATCTCGTGGTGACGACCTACGCCATCGCCGCCCGCGACGTCGCGCAACTCGCGGCGTTGTCGTGGCAACGCGTCGTCCTCGACGAGGCACAACACGTGAAGAACACCGCGACCGCGCAGTCCCGAGCCACGCGCGCGCTGCCCGCGGCGCACCGGATCGCGCTCACCGGCACACCCGTGGAGAACCGCCTCGAGGAACTGCGCGCGATCCTGGACTTCGCGAATCCGTCCCTGTTGGGCAGCGCGGCGTCCTTCCGGGCGCGCTTCGCGGTGCCGATCGAACGCGACCACGACGCCGTCGCCGCGGCGCGGCTGCGGTCCCTGTCGGCGCCGTTCGTGATGCGCCGGGTGAAGACCGACCCCGACGTGATCTCCGATCTGCCCGAGAAGTTCGAGCAGACCGTACGGGCCAACCTCACCGCCGAACAGGCCGCCCTGTACCGGGCGGTGGTCGACGACATGATGCGCCGGATCCGCGACAAGGAGGGCATGGCCCGCAAGGGAGCGGTGCTCGCGGCGCTGACCCGGCTCAAGCAGGTGTGCAACCATCCCGCGCACTATCTGAGCGACGGCTCGCCCGTCCTGCGCCGCGGCCGGCATCGGTCGGGCAAGCTCGGTCTGGTCGAGGACATCGTCGAGTCCGTGCTGGCCGACGGCGAGAAGGTGTTGCTGTTCACGCAGTTCCGCGAATTCGGCGAACTCGTCGTCCCGTATCTCGAGGAGCGGTTCGCGGCGACGGTGCCCTTTTTGCACGGGGGAGTGTCCAAGGGTCGGCGCGACGCGATGGTCACGGCGTTCCAGGGTGAGGCCGGCCCGCCGATCATGGTGCTCTCCCTCAAGGCGGGTGGTACCGGACTGAATCTCACCGCCGCCAACCACGTCGTCCATCTCGACCGGTGGTGGAATCCCGCGGTGGAGAACCAGGCGACCGACCGCGCGTTCCGGATCGGGCAACGCCGCGACGTCCAGGTCCGCAAGCTCGTCTGTGTGGGAACGGTGGAGGAGCGTATCGACGAGATGCTCACCGGCAAGCAGGAACTGGCCGAGATCGCGGTCGGTGCGGGGGAGAACTGGATCACCGAGTTGTCCACCGACCAGCTGCAGTCCCTGCTCACCCTCGGCGACGACGCGGTGGGGGACTAGATGGTGCGGGGCGATGTACGCCGCTACGGCACGGCACGCCGGATCGACGGTGGCATCGAGGCACGCACCAAGCGCGGCGCGATCGGCCGGAGCTGGTGGTCGAAGGAACTGATCTCCGTCATGGAGGAGCTCGCCGAGAAGGGACGCCTGACGCGGGGACGCGCGTACGCGCGCGCCGGTCAGGTGATCTCCATGCGACTCGAACCGGGCGCGGCCGTGGGAGAAGTGCAGGGCAGTCAGCTCACCCCGTTCACCTCGGTGGTTCGTGTGCGCACGCTCGACGAGGATGCGGTGCGCGAACTCGTGACGCTGGTCCGCTCGTCGCCGGGCATGCTGGCCCGGCTCGCCGCGGGCATCCTCCCCGAGGAGCTCGGATCCTCCCTCCTTCCGCGACGCGCGGGTGAGCTCGACTTCGAGTGCACGTGCCCCGACGACGGGTGGCCCTGCAAGCACGCCGCGGCCGTCGGCTATCTGCTCGCGGAGCACGTCGACGATCAACCGCTCGCCGTGCTGACGCTTCGGGGGGTCGACCTCGCGACGCTGATCGGCGGCATCGACGAGGCCGAGCCCGACGACGACGCGGCCGCGGTGCAGGACTTCTACGGCGACGGCACCGAGCTGCCCGACCTGCCGGCGGAGCGGTTCCGGCCCGCGCTCGAGGATCTCGACCCGATGCTCCTGCGCCGCGCGTTGCGGGCCGGCGGAACGGACGAAGCCGTGGTGATCCGTGGGATCACCGACCTCGAGGATCTCTACCGCCGTATGCGGTGACGTCGATCGGTCGCCGGTGGTTGTGCCGTCCGTCCCCGGGGTATGCCGCCCGTGAAGGTGACGGCTCCGGTCGCGCCACCGACAGCACATGCCACGAGTGGAGGATTCATGCGGACACCGGAAGCATCGTCGACAGCGCGGGAGAACGCCGAACGTGCGGTCGATGCGGTCCAGGAGGAGGCCGACACTTATCGGAACGGGGAGGATCGACCCCTCGGTGGATATGCGGTGCTCATGTCCGTGTACCTCACCACCGTCGGCACGCTCGGCGCCATCGCGGCCAAGCGCGGGCGACCGATGCCGAGACCAGATGCCGGCGATCTCGTGGTGACCGCGCTCGCGAGCCACAAGATCTCCCGGATCGTGAGCAAGGCGGCGGTGACCAGCCCGGTCCGGGCGCCCTTCACGAAGTTCGACGGCCCGGGTGGTCCGGCCGAGGTGATGGAGCAGCCCCGTACGTCGTCCCGGGTCCGTCACGCCGTCGGGGAACTGCTGGCGTGCCCGTTCTGCTTGGACCTGTGGACGGTGACGGCCCTCGTCTTCGGCCGCGTCTACGCTCCGGGTTTCACGCGTCTGGTGGCGGGATCGTTCGCTGCGCTCACCGGTGCGGATTTCCTGCACCTCGCCTACGCGAAGGCGCAGCAGATCGCAGAAGGCTGACATACAGACCCCATGAAGTGCGCCGGCCGATCCGGTGCGGTGTGACGGTAGACATACGTGGACTTCCAACTATAGGATGGGCGAAGACTTCGGGCCTGCGCCCGTTCGCGCCGAAAATCGCACATCCCACGTCATCGCACACCAGTAAAGGACGGGATCGGACATGAGCGTTCGAGAACTGACCCACTTCGTCGGCGGACAGCACGTCGGCGGCACTTCCGGCCGCTACGCCGACGTCTTCGACCCCAACACCGGCGAGGTCCAGGCCCGCGTGCCGCTCGCCGCCGTGGGTGAGGTCGAAGCCGCGATCGCCGATGCCGAAGTGGCTCAGAAGGAATGGGCATCGTGGAACCCGCAGAAGCGGGCTCGCGTGCTCATGCGTTTCCTGCAGCTCGCCCAGGACAACATGGATGAACTCGCCCGCCTGCTGTCGAGCGAGCACGGCAAGACCATCCCCGACGCGAAGGGCGACATCCAGCGCGGACTCGAGGTCGTCGAGGTTGCGCTCGGCGCTCCGCACCTGCTCAAGGGCGAGTACACCGAATCCGCCGGTACCGGCATCGATGTGTACTCGATGCGCCAGCCGCTCGGCGTCGTCGCCGGCATCACGCCGTTCAACTTCCCCGCCATGATTCCGTTGTGGAAGGCCGCTCCCGCCCTCGTCTCCGGCAACGCATTCGTGCTCAAGCCGTCCGAGCGCGACCCCTCGGTGCCGCTGCGCCTGGCCGAGCTGTTCCTCGAAGCAGGCCTGCCTGCCGGTGTGTTCAACGTCGTCAACGGCGACAAGGAAGCCGTCGACGTCCTGCTGAACGACAAGCGCATCAAGGCCGTCGGTTTCGTCGGCTCGACGCCGATCGCGCAGTACATCTACGAGACGGCGGCCAAGAACGGCAAGCGCGCACAGTGCTTCGGTGGCGCCAAGAACCACGCGATCATCATGCCCGACGCCGACCTCGATCAGGTCGCCGACGCCCTCGTCGGTGCCGCCTACGGGTCGGCCGGCGAGCGCTGCATGGCGCTGTCGGTGGCCGTGCCCGTCGGTGAGGAGACCGCCGACCGGCTCGTCGCCAAGCTCACCGAGCGCATCGCCGACCTGCGCATCGGCACCAGCTTCGACGAGAAGGCCGATTTCGGTCCGCTCGTGACCGCCGCCGCCCGCGAGCGCGTGCACGGCTACATCGCCCAGGGCGTGGACGAAGGTGCCGAACTCGTCGTCGACGGGCGTGACTTCGTCCTCGAAGGGCACGAGAACGGTTTCTTCTCCGGCGCCACCCTGTTCGACAAGGTCACCACCGACATGTCGATCTACAAGGAAGAGATCTTCGGACCGGTGCTCACGGTCGTGCGTGCCCGCGACTACGAGCACGCCCTCGCCCTGCCCACAGAGCACGAGTACGGCAACGGCGTGGCGATCTTCACCCGCGACGGCGACACCGCCCGCGACTTCACCAACCGCGTCCAGGTCGGCATGGTGGGCGTCAACGTCCCGATCCCGGTGCCGATCGCCTACTACACCTTCGGCGGCTGGAAGGCCTCCGGCTTCGGCGATCTCAACCAGCACGGCCCCGACGCCTTCCGCTTCTACACCAAGACGAAGACGGTCACGCAGCGCTGGCCCTCCGGTGTCAAGGAAGGCGACATCGAGGGTGCTCACGTCGCCGACACCGACCACTTCGTCATCCCGACGATGGACTAGGTGGCCGGCATGTTTCTCCTCACCGACGACGACCGGGCGATCCGCGACACCGCCCGGGACTTCGCCACCGAGTATCTGGCCCCGAACGCGGTCGACTGGGACCAGAACAAGCACTTCCCCGTGGACGTGCTGCGCAAGGCGGCCGAGCTGGGCATGGGCGGCATCTACGTCCGCGAGGACGTGGGCGGATCGGGGCTGCGCCGCCTCGATTCCGTCCGGATCTTCGAGGAGCTGGCGAAGGGCTGCCCGTCCGTCGCGGCGTACATCTCCATCCACAACATGGTCACGTGGATGATCGACAAGTTCGGCAACGACGAACAGCGTCACCAGTGGGTTCCGAAGCTGTGCTCGATGGAGCATCTGGGCAGCTACTGCCTCACCGAGCCGGGTGCCGGCTCCGATGCGGCGGCCCTGAGCACCAAGGCCGTTCGTGACGGTGACGAGTACGTGCTCACCGGGGTCAAACAGTTCATCTCCGGAGCCGGCACGTCCGACGTGTACGTGGTCATGGCCCGCACCGGCGACACCGGCGCCCGCGGCATCTCCGCGTTCATCGTCCCGAAGGACACCCCCGGACTCTCCTTCGGCGCCAACGAGAAGAAGATGGGCTGGAACGCCCAGCCCACCCGGCAGGTCATCCTCGACGGTGCCCGGGTGCCCGCCGAAAACCTCCTCGGTACCGAGGGCGGCGGCTTCCGGATCGCCATGCAGGGGCTCAACGGCGGTCGCATCAACATCGCCGCGTGCTCCGTCGGTGGCGGTCAGACCGCTCTCGACCGGGCGGTCGCCTATCTCGCCGAGCGCAAGGCCTTCGGGGAGCGTCTGCTCGACTCGCAGGCCCTGCAGTTCCGCCTCGCCGACATGCGGATCGAACTCGAGGCCGCGCGCACGCTGCTGTGGCGCGCCGCCGACGCGCTCGACCGCGGCGCCGACGACGTCGTGGAGCTGTGCGCGATGGCGAAACGGTTCGCGACCGACACCGGCTTCGAGGTCGCGAACGAGGCGCTGCAGTTGCACGGTGGCTACGGTTACCTTGCCGAGTACGGGATCGAGAAGATCGTGCGCGATCTGCGCGTGCATCAGATCCTGGAAGGAACCAACGAGATCATGCGGGTGGTCGTCGCGCGGAGCGTGGTGGCCGCAGCGCAGAACGGAGCGGCATGACCGGGCAGGAACCCGAGATCCTCATCGACGTGAAGGACGGCATCGGCCGAATCACGCTCAACCGGCCCAAGGCCATCAACGCCCTCAACCACACCATGGTCCTCGAGATGTCGAAGGCCCTGAACGCCTGGGAGAACGACGACTCGGTGCGTGCCGTGCTGGTACGCGGTGCCGGTGAACGCGGCCTGTGCGCCGGCGGCGACATCGTCTCGATCTACCACGACGCCAAGGACGGCGGCACGGGATCGCAGGACTTCTGGCGCGACGAGTACATCCTCAACGCCGCCATCGGCCGCTACCCGAAGCCGTACATCGCGATCATGGACGGCATCGTCATGGGCGGCGGCGTCGGGATCTCGGCGCACGGCAACGTCCGGATCGTCACCGAACGTTCGAGCATCGCCATGCCCGAGACCGGAATCGGATTCGTCCCCGACGTCGGCGGCACCTACCTGCTCTCGCGCACACCCGGCGAGATCGGTACCCACATCGCGCTGACCACCGGACGGATGAAGGCCGGCGACGCCGTCGCCCTGGGTTTCGCCGACCACTACCTGCCGTCCGAGGCGCTCGACAAGTTCGTCGCCGCACTCGAATCCGGCTCGGTGGAGGACGCACTCGCCGAATACTCGCAGCCCGCACCCGAATCGGCGCTGCTCGCTCAGCGTGAGTGGATCGACGCGGCGTACTCCGCCGACACCGTCGACGAGATCGTCGAGCGCCTCCGGGCCTCGGACGTGCCGGAGGCACGCGAGACCGCCGATCAGGTGCTCTCGAAATCGCCTGTCGCGCTGAAGGTGACCCTGCGGTCGCTGCGGCACGCCCGGCAGCTCGGCAGCCTCGAAGAGGTGCTGAACGAGGAGTTCCGGGTCTCGGCCGCCTCGCTGAAGTCGCACGACCTCGTCGAGGGCATCCGCGCGCAGGTCGTCGACAAGGACCGCAACCCGCAGTGGTCGCCGGCCACCCTCGCCGATGTCACCGAGGCCGACGTCGACGCCTACTTCCAGCCGCTCGGCGATCTCGAACTCGGGCTCGCCGCTCCCAAGGAGAACGACCGATGAGTGCACTTCCCGCCGTCGCCTTCCTCGGCCTCGGACACATGGGCGGACCGATGGCCGCGAACCTGGTCCGCGCCGGGTACACCGTCACGGGTTACGACCCGGTTCCCGCTGCGCAGGAAGAGGCCACGAAGAACGGCATCACCGTCGCCGAGGCCGCTGTCGACGCGGTGCGTGGCGCCGAGGTCGTGATCACCATGCTGCCGAACGGCAAGCTCGTCCTCGACCTGTACGGCGAGATCCTGCCCGCCGCCGAGCCGGACACGCTGTTCGTCGACAGCTCGACCATCGACGTCGCCGACGCCCGCGCCGCCGCGGAAAAGGCGCACGAGGCCGGCCACCGCGCCGTCGACGCACCGGTCTCCGGGGGTGTCGCCGGAGCCACGGCAGGGACGCTCGCCTTCATGGTCGGCGGCAGCGAGGACGACTTCGCCACCGCGCAACCCCTGCTCGAGGCGATGGGACGCAAGATCGTCCACTGCGGTGGATCGGGCAACGGCCAGGCCGCGAAGATCTGCAACAACATGATCCTGGGCATCTCGATGATCGCCATCAGCGAGGCCTTCGTCCTCGGCGAGAAGCTCGGCCTCGACAACCAGGCACTGTTCGACGTCGCGTCCAACGCGTCCGGGCAGTGCTGGGCGCTGACGAGCAACTGCCCGGTGCCGGGGCCGGTCCCGACCACGCCCGCGAACAACGACTACCAGCCGGGCTTCGCGGCCGCGCTCATGGACAAGGATCTCGGACTGGCCGCGAACGCGGTGCGGGCCAACGGTGTCGAAGCCGAACTCGGGTTGCGGGCAGCCGAGCTCTACCATCGTTTCAATACCGAGGGTGGTGGAGGACTCGACTTCTCCGCCATCATCACCGATATCCGAGACCGCTCGACCGCGAAGGACAGCAAGTGACAGATTTCGAGACCATCCTGCTCGACCGCAAGGGCCGCGTCGGCATCGTCACCCTCAACCGGCCGAAGGCGCTCAACGCGCTCAACAGCCAGTTGATGCGCGAGGTCGTTGCTGCCGTCGAGGAACTCGACGCGGACAGCGAGATCGGTGCGATCCTGCTCACCGGGTCGGAGAAGGCGTTCGCCGCCGGCGCCGACATCAAGGAGATGGCGCCGAAGACCTTTGCCGAGGCGTACGCGGAAGATCTGTTCTCGCAGTGGGATCGGCTCTCGTCCGTCCGCAAGCCGATCGTCGCCGCGGTGTCGGGTTACGCGCTCGGCGGCGGCTGCGAGCTGGCGATGCTGTGCGACTTCATCATCGCGTCCGACACCGCCAAGTTCGGTCAGCCCGAGATCAAGCTCGGCGTCATCCCCGGTATCGGCGGATCGCAGCGCCTCACCCGCGCGGTGGGCAAGGCCAAAGCCATGGACATGTGTCTGACCGGACGCAACATGGACGCCGAGGAGGCCGAGCGCGCCGGACTCGTCTCGCGCATCGTTCCCGCCGCGGAACTGTTCGACGTGGCGCTCGAGACGGCGACGACCATCGCGTCGATGTCGCTGCCTGTCGCGATCATGGCGAAGGAGGCCGTCAACCGGTCCTTCGAGACGACGCTGGCCGAGGGCGTGAAGTTCGAGCGCCGCGTGTTCCATTCGACGTTCGCCACCGCCGACCAGAAAGAAGGCATGGCGGCCTTCGTCGAGAAGCGCGCGCCGGAGTTCAAGCACGCCTGACAGGCATCACCCCGCATGCGACGAAGGGCCGCCCCGAACGGGGCGGCCCTTCTCGTTTTCGGCATTCGACCGTTCTCGCGCCTCACCACTTGGAAGGCGCACCGCCGGTGTCGAAGTCGCCGGCGTCGTGCCGCATCGTCGCGAGGATGCGCAACAACGTGTCGATGTGCCCCTCGGGAATGCCGGGCCGGGCGAAGACCTCCGTGTTGAGCTTCTCGGTCGCCTGGATCGCCGATGCCCGTCCCTCGTCGGTGAGTTCGATGAGAGTGGCCCGTCGATCGCTCGGATGCGGGGTGCGCCGGACCAGCCCGGCCTTCTCGAGGCGGTCGACGGCGTTGGTGACGCTGGTGGGGTGCACCTGCAGGCGCGCGCTGGCCTTCGCCATCGGCAACGCTCCCGACCTGGTGAAATGCAGCAGCGTGAGCAGTTCGTAACGGGCGAAGGTCAGGCCGAAGGGTTTGAGCACCTCCTCGACCCGCGCCATCATGATCTGCTGCGCCCGCATCACCGAGGTGACCGCGGCCATGCCGTCGGCGACTTCGCCCCAGCCGTGGGCGGTCCACTGGCGGTGGGCTTCGGCGATGGGGTCGAGGGGGAGTGGTGCGGGCATGCCTCCATCATCCCACGGACGAACGCGCAGGTAGCCAGGGCACACCGGTTTCCGGTGCCTTTCCTGCCGGGTTCAGCGGTACGCGTAGTCGCGGAAACGCTCGTCGACCTCGCCTACACTCAGCCCGAACTCCTCGAGGGTGTACCGGTGCGCGGGTTTCCTTGCCCCGCTGCGGCTTTCTTCGTGCAGTGCGGTCATCGCGTGTTCGGCCTCCGCAGTGAACAGCAGACCGAACCGGTCGTACAGGCCCCCGACGGTACCGAGCGGATCGGCGACGAAATCCCGGTAGTCCACGTCGACGAAACGGGCAGGATCGTGTCGGCGGCGCGCCTCGGTGAAATCGTCGAAACCCCGTGCCCAGAGATCGAGCTGACTGCGACCGATCGTCTCTCCGACGAACGCCTCGGACCACCCCTCTGTGGCCTGCGCCGCGAGGCTGCACACCGACGGGATGACGGTACGCGGATCGCGATGGGTGACGACGACGAGCGCGTCCGGGTACACCTCGAGCAGTTCGTCCAGTGCGAACAGGTGACTGGGATTCTTCAGCACCCACCGCTTGCCGGCATCGGGAAGCCCGATGAGCTGCAGGTTCCTCCGATGCCGGGCATACGCCGCGGTCCAGTCCTGCCCGGCAAGCCATTGCGAGTAGGTGGGCAGGTGGGCCAGGCACTCGTAGGAGATCGACCGGAACGACTGGCGCAGCAACTGCCAGCATTCCTCGACCTCGGCGGCCGACATGTAGTGCACACCCATGAACTCGGGGTGCTCGACGTGGTGCTGCGCGAATCCGGCCTCGATACCGGCGAACACCGGGTTCTCCGCCCAGGTCTCGCGGGGCGGCCGGGGCTGCGGCATCTCCGTCAGCCACATCTCCAGCCCCTGGTGGGCGGGATCCGCGGCGAGCAGGCGGTGCAGTGCCGTCGTTCCGGTGCGGGGCAGGCCGGTGACGAAGATCGGCCGGGTGATCGGGACGTCCCTGTGCTCGGGATGGGCGGCCCAGGCAGATTCCGACAGCAACCGCGCCACGAGGGCGCCGCGCAGGAAGACCCGCGACATCTTGCTGCCGAGCGGGGTGAGCTTCTCGTCCCGCGCATACGATTCGAGCAGCACCTCGAGTCCGTCGAGGTAGGCGTCGTCGCCGAAATCGGTCAGGCCCGTCAGGCGGGTCGCGGAGGCATGCAGATCCGGGGCGGTGCCGACGGTGGTGCGTTCGCTCATGTGCTGTCCCGTTCAGTGGTGGTATTCGCCGCAGTTGACGTCGAGGCACTGGCCGGTGATCGCCGACGCCATCGGCGAAGCCAGGAAGATCACCGCATCCGCGATCTCCTCGGTGGTCGGGAGACGCTTCAGATCGGAGGCGGCGGCGGTGTGCTCGTAGATCTGTTCGACGGTGGTACCGTACTTTCCGGCCTGGTGTTCGAAGTAGCCCTGCAGAATCGGACCCCAGATGTAGCCCGGCGCAACGGAGTTCACCCGTACTCCCTGCGCTCCGAGTTCGGTCGCGAGGGACTGCGACATCGCCAGCAACGCCGACTTCGCGAGTTTGTAACTGCCGTAACGTTCCTGGGAGTGCCGCAGCACCATCGAATTGATGTTGACCACCGCGCCGGCCGACTCGGCGAGGGTGGGGGTGAACAACTGTGTGAGCCGCAGCGCACCGAGGACGGTGAGCTCCACACTGTCCCGGATCTGCTGGAAGTCGGTGCGAGCCAACGGCTTCATCGACGGAACGGAGAAAGCGTTGTTCACGAGCACGTCGGCCCGTCCGAATTCCGAGACCACCGTCTCGACGAGTGCGGCGGCGGATTCGTCGTCGGTGATGTCGGTGGGTACGACCAGTGCCCGGCGGCCCGTGCCCTCGACTTCCGCTGCAACCTTCTCGAGTCGCTCCCGGGTCCGGGCGGCGAGCACCACGTCGGCGCCGTGCTCGGCGCACCGCAGCGCGAGCGTGCGTCCCAGTCCCGGGCCGACCCCGGAGATCACGACGACTCGGTCGCGGAGCAGTCCCGCTGTCGCGCTCATCCGAGCATCCGATCGGCGACGCCCCGCTGGCGGTCCGCGATGCGCTGCGCCCAGGCGTCGGGGGTGATGCGGTTCGACTCGTGGAAGGGCAGGACCTCGGAGAGCCGATCGAACGGCACCACCTCGGCGGTCGGGCCGTCGGCCGCGGTCAGTTCGCGATCGAGGCGCTGCCAGCGGAACTGCAGGATCCCGCGGCTGCGGCCGAGGGTCTCGACCCAGTTCGTCAGTCCCGGATTGCGGGCCGAGACCACGATCCGGACCATCCCGTCGGGATCGACCTGCGCCTGGCTGTTGTTCAGGGAGGTCTGGTGATGGATGTAGTCCAGGGAGATGTACCAGAGGCTGCCGATCTGGAAGCCCAGATAGGGCGCGTCGCTCGCGGGGAGGGTCAGGACCATCGCCTCGTCGTCGCCGAGTTCGTAGTGCCCGACGGACGAGTACTGTGTGTCCAGACCACCGGGGGTGCGGCGTGGTTCCGTCACCGTGTTCACCGGCAGCTTCAGGTAGAACCACTCGGGGAACTGCAGCCAGGTCTTCACCCGCGAGACCAGCGCGCGACCGGCACGCTCGTAACGGGCGACCACGTCCGTGTGGGCGGGTTCGGGGGCCGGGACGCCGAGGCTGTCGAGGCGGTGGATGCTCAGCGTGCCGCGGCGCTGCGTCCAGTCGCTGTAGACCTCGCGGACGACGAGCTGCGACGAGCCGGGCGCGAGCGGGAAGTAGTTCCGATCCGGGTCGCGTGGACCGGGCCCGAACCGCACCTCGAAGGTGCCGTCGTCGGCGATGGTCAGCGCGCGGTCGTCGAAGGCCGTGACGTTGCCGGGCACCTCTGCGTCGGTGTAGTTGCCGGCCAGCACCTGGAAGCTGAGGTCGCAGGTCGTGCCGCGGCGCCCGGTGACGACGTACTCGGTGTCGTCGCGGATCGACGCGCCCCAGTACAGGGTGTCGGGATTGTCGAGGCCCATCTTCGTGTAGGGGCCGGTGCCGGTGACGAAGACCGGATGGGAGCGGCTGTATGCGAAGGTGGCGTGGACGCACGCCGAGATCCCGCCCGCCAGATATCCGTATCCCTCGACGAGGTCCTGTTCGGTGCGGATGTGCGGGGCGGTGGCGACGAGTTTCTCGGCCTCGGCTATCGCCGCGGTGAGCGGATCGGTGAGCACTACGATCTCCTGTGGTCCAAATATGTACCGCTGCGGTAGTCTTCCGTTGCGCCGAGAGTAGAACGTGTTCCAGGGAGGGTCAATGGGTCGTCGCGAGACCGAGGCGCTCGCGGAGTCGGCTGCCGGGGTGAGGACCGCCCGCCGGTCGCCGCCCACGGAGCGTGTCGTACAGGTCCTCGACCACCTCGTCGCGCGACCCGGCGTCCGGTTCGGATTGTCGGAACTGGCGCGCGAACTCGACCTGAGCAAGCCCACCTGCCTGGGCATCCTCACGGTGCTCACCGACGCCGGTTATCTGATCCGCGACCCCGTCGACAAGACCTACGGGCTCGGACCGGCGCTGATCGTCGCGGGACGCGCCGCGCAACGCGGATTCGCGTCCGGGCCGGTCGCGCACCGGCATCTCGCCGCACTCGCCGAGGAGTTCGGCGTGATGTGCTCCGCGTCGGCGGTCGTCGGCGACCGGATCGCGGTGCTCGACGTCGTCGGTGGGCACGGCACGGCTGCGGCGGCGCGGGTGGGGGAGGTGTATCCCTTCGCACCGCCGGTGGGGTTGATGTACGTGTTGTGGGACACCGACGAGCGCATCGAGCAGTGGCTGCGGCAGGAGCCGACCCTGCCCGTGTCCGTCGACCGCGACGACCTGTGGCGGATCGTCACCGACTGTCGCCGCGCGGGTTATCTCGCCGAATCCCTCACGCCCGGAGGCCGCCGCCTGTATGCGCTCATGGCCGGGGTGGTCTCGCACGACCTGGCACCCGAGATGCGGGAGATGCTGGCGGAACTCGTGACCAGTCCCGGTGAGCGCGTGCTGATGCCCGACGCCTTCGCCGCGGGGGAGAAGCGGGCGGTCAACCTCGTGGCGGCCCCCGCCTACGATCCGGACGGTCACCAGTCGCTCGTGCTCACACTCCACCTCGAGCGGGAGGTGGACGCCGCCGGGATCGAGCGGTGCGGTGCGGCGCTCGTGGCGGTCGCGGATGCGATCACCGCCGATCTCGGTGGACGCCGGCCGAGGCGCTGACGGGCCGTCACCGTAGTCACCCGTTGACCTGGAATTGAAACTCGTTCTACTGTTGCGGGGTAATCTTCGACCGCGCCGGTACACATGTGTACCGCACCGGGTGAGAGGGGCGCGAGTGACCACGGTGCCGCCGCAACGACCACCGATCTACGAACTGCCGCTGCTCGGTGCGCTCGAGGCCGAGTCCGTGCACATCTTCCGCGAGGTCGCCGCGACCTTCTCGCGGCCCGTCCTGCTGTTCTCCGGCGGTAAGGACTCCGCGGTGATGCTGCACGTGGCCACCAAGGCGTTCTGGCCCGCGCCGCTTCCGTTCCCCGTGTTGCACATCGACACCGGACACAACTTCGACGAGGTGATCGACTTCCGCGACCACACCGTCGAACGCCTCGGGCTCCGGCTGATCGTCGCCTCGGTGCAGGACGACCTCGACGCCGGGCGTGCCGTCGAGGACGACGGGCCGCACGCCACCCGCAACCGGCTGCAGACCGGTACCCTCCTGCGCGCTCTGCGGGAAGGGGGATTCGACGCCGTCTTCGGTGGCGCCCGTCGCGACGAGGAGAAGGCTCGCGCCAAGGAACGAATCTTCAGCCTGCGCGACGAATTCGGGCAGTGGGACCCGAAGGCACAGCGCCCCGAACTGTGGCACCTGTACAACGGCCGGCACCGCCGCAGCGAGCACATGCGGGTCTTCCCGCTGTCCAACTGGACCGAACTCGACATCTGGCGCTACATCCGTGACGAGGGCGTCGAGCTCCCCTCCCTGTACTACGCCCACCGGCGGCCCGTCGTCGAACGTGACGGAATGCTGCTCGCGCACAACCCGTTTCTCACCCTGCACGGCGGAGAGGTGCCGCGCGAAAGTCTCGTGCGCTTCCGCACGGTCGGCGACGCGACGTGTACCGGCTGCGTCGAATCCGCCGCCGCCACTGCAGACGAGGTGGTCGCCGAGGTCGCCGCGAGCCGGGTCACCGAGCGCGGCGCGACCCGGGCGGACGACCGGATCTCCGACGCCGGAATGGAAGACCGCAAAAGGGAAGGATATTTCTGATGTCCCGCCTCCTGCGCATCGCGACCGCCGGCAGCGTCGACGACGGTAAGTCCACGCTCATCGGCCGCCTGTTGTTCGACTCGAAGGCGGTCTTCGAGGACCAGCTCGAGGCCGTGACCCGCACGAGCCTCGACCGCGGGTCCGACCGCGCCGATCTCGCGCTGCTCACCGACGGCCTGCGCGCCGAACGCGAGCAGGGCATCACGATCGACGTCGCCTATCGTTATTTCGCTACAGCGCAGAGAACATTCGTCATCGCCGACACTCCCGGTCACGAGCAGTACACGCGCAACATGGTCACCGGGGCGTCCACCGCCGACCTGGCGCTCGTCCTCGTCGACGCCCGTAACGGCATCGTCGAACAAACCCGCCGGCACGCCTTCCTTGCGTCGCTGCTCGGGGTGCGGCACGTGGTGCTGTGCATCAACAAGATGGACCTGGTGGACTGGTCACAGCGCCGCTTCGACGAGATCTGCGACGAATTCCGGAATTTCGCGGCGAAGCTCGACATGCCCGACCTCGCCTTCGTTCCCGTCTCCGCGCTGCACGGCGACAACGTCGTCTCCCGCACCGCGAACATGCCGTGGTACGAAGGCACTTCGCTGCTGCACCATCTCGAACAGGTGCACATCGCCTCGGACGTCAACCTCATCGATGCGCGACTGCCCGTGCAGTACGTCATCCGCCCCGGCGAGGGTGAGCACCGCGACTTCCGCGGCTACGCCGGAACGGTCGCGGCCGGCGGATTCGCGCCCGGCGACGACGTGGTCGTTCTCCCTTCCGGTTTCGGAACGCGGGTGCGGACGTTGTGGGGGCCGGGCGGAACGGAACTCGAGCACGCCTTCGCCGGTGCGGCGGTGTGCGTCGAACTCGAGGACGATCTCGACGTCGGGCGCGGCGACATGCTGTGCCGACCCAACAATCGTCCTCTCGTCGGGCACGAGATCGACGCCATGGTGTGCTGGTTCGACGAACGCTCCGCACTCGACCCCGACGCCCGCTACGCCCTCTTGCACACCACGCGCTCGACCACCGCGCGGGTGGCGCGCCTGGACTACCGTCTCGACGTCAACACTCTGCACCGCGACGAGGCCGCGACGACGCTCGGTCTCAACGAGATCGGCCGCGTGCACCTGCGCACACAACAACCGCTGCTGTTCGATCCCTATCGACGCAACCGCACCACCGGAAGCTTCGTGCTCGTCGACGAACGCACCGGCAACACCGTCGCGGGCGGAATGATCACCGGTCCGACACTGGCGGACAGCCGGGTGGTCTGGCACTCGGCGGCGGTCTCGCGGGCCGAGCGGGGAAGGACCGGGACGACGGTGTGGCTCACCGGGCTGTCCGCCTCAGGCAAGTCCACCCTCGCCGTCGAACTCGAACGACGGCTGCTCGCCGAGGGCGTCCCCGCCTACCGCCTCGACGGCGACAACCTCAGGCACGGACTCAACGCCGACCTCGGATTCGGTCCGGAAGACCGCGCGGAGAACGTCCGCCGCGTCGGCGCGGTCGCACACTTGATGGCCGACGCCGGACTCGTCGCGATCTGCGCGCTCATCAGTCCCTACCGACAGGACCGCGACCGCATCCGCCGGCAACACGAGGAGGCCGGGATCCGCTTTGTCGAGGTCTTCGTCGACACTCCGCTCGCCGACTGCGAGGCCCGCGATCCGAAAGGCATGTACGCGCGGGCACGGGCCGGTGAGATCACCGGCTTCACCGGCGTCGACGATCCCTACGAACCACCGTCCGATCCCGAACTGGTCGTGCGCCCCCACGACGGCACGCCTGCCGTGCAGGCCGGCCTTGTCGTGCAATTGTTGAGAACATGACGCACGACAACGGTGACACGGCCCGGCTCGCGGCCGAGGGTGACACGGCCCGGCTCGCAGCCGATGGTGACGACGCCCGACTCGCGGCCGAGACGGCCTCCGGCGCAGGTGAACTGCTGCTCACGGTCCGTGCCATCGAATCGGATGCACTCACCGGGCGCGAGCTGGGCCGACGCGGCGACCACGCCGCCAACACGTACATCCTCGAACGGCTGGCAGCCGCACGACCCGGTGACGCGGTGCTCTCGGAGGAATCCGCGGACGATCCGGCCCGGGTCGGCGCAGACCGCGTCTGGATCATCGACCCCCTCGACGGGTCGAAGGAGTACGGGATGCCCGACCACGTCGACTGGGCGGTCCACATCGCGCTCTGGGAGGCAGGACGAGGGCTCACCGCCGCCGCGGTCGCGCAACCGGCGATCGGCGTCGTTCACAGCACCGCCGATCCGGTTCCGGCACCGCAACCGGCCCGGCGCCGCCCCCGCATCGTCATCAGCGGGAGCAGGCCGCCCGCCTTCGTGTTCGATCTGGCCCGCGAGCTCGGTGCCGATCTGATCCGGATGGGTTCGGCCGGTGCCAAGGCGATGGCGGTGGTGCGCGGGGAGGCCGACGCCTACATCCACGCCGGCGGTCAGTGGGAGTGGGATTCGGCGGCGCCGGTCGCGGTCGCGCGTGCCGCGGGTCTGCACTGCGCCCGGATCGACGGCAGCGAACTCGAATACAACCGGCCGCATCCGTATCTGCCCGACCTGGTGATCTGCCGTGCCGATTGGGCACCGGACGTGATGTCCGCTCTGGCCGTGTACGCCACGGGACCGACCGACAGCCCCCGCGTCGCGATGGCACGCGCGTACATTCGGTCCCTGGTCAGCCACGACGCGTCTCATGTGCGGCTCGCCGAGGACGCCTGGCGGGTCGAGAACGGGGAGCGCACCGGCGACAGCGGCATCGAGATCCGTGATCGCCTCGAGAACGGCCCGGAGTACCGGCCCATCCGCCGCATCCGCGACCTGCAGTTCCGTGAATGGCACCACAGCGTCGTCGCGCGGTTCGTCCTGGACATCGCAGCGGGTCCGAGCGCTGAGACATCGGTCGCGGTGACGGAGCACTTCGACATCCCGGCGGGGGAGATCAGGTCGATCGTCGCGATCATCGAGCCCGTGCAGGGTAATAGTTGAAGTCATTGTTGTAGCTTTCGAACGAAAGTAACCATGATCGAGAGGCATCACCATGGCCGAAGCGCGTGATATCGGGGACGGCATACATGTCGTCCCCGTCCCGGTGGGGGACCTGCCCGTCGGCGATACCCAGGTCTACGTGATGGAATCCCCGCGCGGCGTCGTCCTCGTCGACGTCGGCTGGAACGACGACCGGTCGTGGGCGGCATTGCAGAACGGCCTGGCCACGGCGGGTCTGTCGGTCACCGACGTCGAAGGAGTGGTCGTCACCCATTTCCACCCCGATCATGTCGGACTGACCGGGCGGATCCAGGAAGCCTCCGGATGCTGGGTGGCGATGAACGAGGCCGACTTCGCCCACCTCGAAGTCATGCTCTCCGATGTCGATCGACGTCCCCGGGAGGCCGAACTGCTGCGCCGCGCCGGAGCACCGGAGGATGCGATCGACGAAGTGCTCACCACCGTCGTGCCGGCCGTCGGTCGTCCCGACGTGCTCCCCGACCGCAAACTCGGCGCCGACGAGACCATCCCGCTGTCGGGGCGTTCCCTGCGCACCGTGCTCACCCCGGGTCACACGCCCGGCCACGCCTGTTTCCTTCTCGAAGAACACGGTGTGCTGTTCACCGGCGACCACGTCCTGGCCACCACGACACCGCATGTCGGAGAGTTCGATTTTCCCCTGCCGCAACGTGATGCGCTCGGCGAGTACTTCGACTCACTGCGCGCGGTCGCGGATCTGCCCGTGCGACGAGCCCTGCCCGCCCACCGACAGCAGATCGACGACCTGCCGCATCGCGCGGGCGAACTGATCGCCCACCACGACCGGCGCCTCGACGATCTCTACGACGCGTTCGGCGACGAGGAACTCACCTTGTGGGAAGCCACCGCTCGCATGCGCTGGTACCGGCCGTGGACCGAGACTCCCGTGCACGGTAAGAGGATGGCGCTCGCGGAAGGGTCTGCGCACGTGCGCCAGCTCATCGAACGAGGACGGGTCCGTCGCGTGCCGGGCACCGAACCTGCCCGCTTCGCGCGTATCGCGGTGAACGAATGAGGCCCGACGAGATCGTCACCGACTTCTGCCGGCGGTGGGCCGATCCCGACCCGGCCGAGCTCGCAGCCTTCTTCACCGACGATGCCGTCTTCCACAACATCCCGATGGAACCGATCCGCGGCCGCGCGGCGATCGAGGAGTACATCGCGGGTTTCGTGACGTCCTTCGGTGCCATCGACTACCGCATCCACCACCAGGCGGTCTCCGGCACCGTCGTGCTCAACGAACGCACCGACGTATTCACCATGAACGGCCGGACGATCGAACTTCCCGTCACGGGCGTGTTCGAGATCGTGGATGGGAAGATCGCGGCCTGCCGGGACTACTTCGACCCCACGCCGTTCACCGGCACCTGACCGACACCGGACACCGAACCGACCGGACGAACACCGAAGGCCCCGCTTCGTGAGAAGCGGGGCCTTCGTGGTGCCCTCGGCAGGATTCGAACCTGCGACTTCTTGCTCCGGAGGCAAGCGCTCTATCCCCTGAGCTACGAGGGCATCCGGACCACCGGATGACCGGAGGCGCGGGAGTTAGCCTAGCGCATCGAGCGCTCAACTCCACATCGCCAGGTCAGAGCCGGTTCTCGGCCTGAAATCGGGGTCGGTCCGAGCGAATTGCTCAGTTCGGAGGCAGGGCTTCGGCGCCGCGCTCGGCGAGCAGAGACCTCATGAGATCCGATTCTCCCTGCTGCGTTGCGACCATCGTGCCCGCCAGGTTACGGACCGCCGAGGTGCTCGCGTACTGCTCGCCGTACTCCATCATCGGCAGGCCACCCTCGTGATGGCGCAGCATCAGCTGGAGGAAGAGCACGTCCAGGGCGGGACCACGAGCGGCTCGGAGATTCGCGAGATCCTCGGAGGTCGCCATACCCGGCATCAGATGTGAACCACCGGAATCCGCGGAGTCCGCGGCCGTGCCGTGATCACCGTGACCGTGACCCGGTTCGGTCATCCACGCCATGTAGTCACCTGCCGGCAGCGCAGGCTGTCCCCACAGCGACAACCAGCCCTGCATCCGACCGATCTGGTTCTGCTGGGTGGTGAGGATGTCGTACGCGATGTTGCGGATCCGATCGTCCTCCGAATTGGAGACCACGACGGCGGCCATCTCGACGGCCTGGTCGTGGTGCACGATCATGTCCTGCGCGAACCCGACATCGACCGAGCCTGCGCCCGGCGCGGCCGGGGCGGAATCCTCGAACGGGATCCGGGACAGGAACCCCGCGAGGAAGCCGACCGCGACCGCGGTGGCGGTGAGCAGCACCAGCAGCAGCCGGTTGTGCCCACCGCGCTCGGAGGTGGAGATGGTGGGGGAGGTTTCGCTCATCGTCAGCTCCCGGCCGGTGCCTGCTGCATGTCGCCGATGGATTCCCCGTTCATCGGCACCGCGTCGGGGCCGGGCTCGGAGGCGTCGAAGGGCGGCGGGTTCGCCGGATCGAACGAGCCGGGGATCGTCGAGCAGCTCGCACCCACCTCGGGATAGGTGTACTGGTTCAGACGCAGCGCACTGATGAACTGGTCGATGCGTTCGTCGTCGACGCTCTCGACCTCGAGCCGGTGACCCCACGACTGCAGTGAGACGGGAGCCTCGAGTCCCGGATAGGGTGACATCACCATGTAGGTGCGGCCGTCGACCTTCGCGCGGAGCGTGTCGACCTCGGCGTCGTCGAGCAGATCGGGGTTGTAGGCCACCCACACCGCGCCGTGCTCGAGCGAATGCACCATGTTCTCGTTCCGCACCGGCTGCTCGTACACCGTTCCGGTGCAGGTCGCCCAGACGGAGTCGTGAGGGCCACCGAACGGCGGCGACTGGTCGTAAGCGACACGCTGGTTCGCTGCGACGTGCACACCGGCGGGGTACTCGAGCTTCAGGACACCCTCGATGTCGTCCGACGGATCCTGGTTGGACTCCGACGGCGTCCACGCCGACAGCTCCTGCTGGTTCTGATACTTCGGGATCAGGCTCACAGCGATCACGGCGACCAGGACGACGACCAGGGCCACGCCGCCGATCGTGAGCCACGGGATCTGGCGCTGGGCGGGGACCCCCGCGAGCGCCGCCGCTCTTCTTCTTGGCGGCCTGGATGGCCTTCGACGACTTGGCTCCGGTCTTCTTGTTACCGGAGCCGCCACTAACCGAACCGCTGGGCATCGCTGTGTGCTCTTTCGACGGGGTGGACAGGCGGACGCGCGCCCATCGGGCGCACAAACACCCACAACTTTACGGGCGTGCCCGCGCGCGGCGGTGGGAGCTGCCGGTAGGGGGAGCGTCGGCGCCACGATCGACCAGCCAATAGGATGGATACCTGTGACTCCCTCCGACCTTGCTCAGCTGCTCCGCGGAACCGCCGCCGGTGTCCTCACCGACCGTGGTCTCGACGCGTCCGTTCTTCCCGAGACCCTCACCGTCGAGCGCCCGCGCAACCCGGAGCACGGCGACTATGCGACCAACGTCGCGATGCAGGTCGCGAAGAAGGTCGGTGCCGATCCCCGCGCACTGGCCACCTGGCTCGCCGAGGCCCTGACCGCCGCCGAGGGCATCGACTCGGCCGAGGTCGCAGGTCCCGGCTTCCTGAACATCCGGCTCGCCGCCGACGCCCAGGGAGCGATCGTCGCGAAGGTGCTCACCGAGGGCGACGCCTACGGCAACGGCACCGATCTCGCGAACACGAGGATCAACCTCGAGTTCGTCTCCGCCAACCCCACCGGTCCGATCCACCTCGGTGGCACCCGCTGGGCCGCGGTCGGCGATGCGCTCGGACGCATCCTCACCGCTCAGGGCGGTGAGGTCACCCGCGAGTACTACTTCAACGACCACGGCGCGCAGATCGACCGCTTCACCCGGTCGCTCATCGCCTCCGCGCTCGGACAGCCCGCCCCCGAGGACGGCTACGCCGGCGCCTACATCGTCGACATCGCCTCCTCCGTGCTCGAGCAGCGCCCCGACGCTCTCGAACTCCCCGAGGACGAGCGGAACGAGACGTTCCGCTCGATCGGCGTGGAGCTGATGTTCGCGCACATCACGCGTACCCTCCACGAGTTCGGTGTCGACTTCGACGTGTACTTCCACGAGAACTCCCTCTTCGAGAGCGGAGCCGTCGAGAAGGCCGTCGAGACCCTGAAGGCGTCCGGCAATCTGTACTTCGAAGACGGCGCCTGGTGGCTCAAGAGCACCGACTACGGCGACGACAAGGACCGCGTCGTCATCAAATCCGACGGCAACGCCGCCTACATCGCCGGCGACATCGCCTACTTCCAGGACAAGCGCTCGCGCGGCTTCGACCTGTGCATCTACATGCTCGGAGCCGACCACCACGGATATATCGCGCGCCTGAAGGCCGCCGCGGCGGCGTTCGGCGACGATCCCGACACCGTCGAGGTGATGATCGGCCAGATGGTCAACCTCGTCCGCGGTGGCGAGGCCGTGAAGATGAGCAAGCGGGCCGGTACCGTGATCACCCTCGACGACCTCGTCGAGGCGATCGGCGTCGACGCCGCGCGCTACTCGCTCGTGAGGTCCTCGGTCGACCAGAGCATCGACATCGATCTCGAACTGTGGGCGAGCACCACGAACGAGAACCCGGTCTACTACGTGCAGTACGCCCACGCGCGACTGTCGTCGATCGCGCGCAACGCCGCCGATCTCGGTCTGACCACGGAGGGCGCCGACTTCTCGCTGCTCACCCATGAGCGCGAGGGCGACCTGATCCGCACCCTCGGCGAGTACCCCCGGGTGCTCGCGAAGGCGGCCGAACTGCGCGAACCGCACCGCGTCGCCCGCTACCTCGAGGAACTCGCGGGCACCTACCACCGCTTCTACGACGCCTGCCGGATCCTGCCGCAGGGCGACGAGGAGGCCGGCCCGCTGCACACCGCGCGACTCGCGCTGTGCGCGGCCGCACGGCAGGTCCTCGCCAACGGCCTCGGCCTGCTCGGCGTCAGCGCTCCGGAGCGGATGTGAACGCGCACCCCGCGGGACCGCGTCACGCCCAGATCCCGCACGCCCCGAACCTGCCCGACCGTCCGGCCGACACCGCGGCGCTCAACACGCT
>NZ_AJVB01000019.1:0-23211 GCF_000278445.1 Rhodococcus sp. R1101 | reverse complement strand
ATGTCGTGGCTCGAACTGCCCGACGGCACCCGCATGGACGTCTTCGGCAGTGGTGGCGGTCAGGCCGTCGCCGAGCGCCTCACCCGGGCCGTGGGTGCGACGGTGCCGCTGCTCGGCCAGGTCCCGCTCGATCCGGCCGTGCGCGAAGCAGGCGACTCCGGCACTCCGATCGTCCTCGCGGCGCCCGACTCGGCACCCGCGGTGGCATTGAAAGAGGTCTCCGACAAGCTCGCGGTGCGCAAGCGCGGCCTGGCCGGCATGTCGCTGGGAATCGACACCACGCGCCACCTCTAGGACGAGAACCGATCGAGCCCCTGCCGTTGGTTGCCACGGCAGGGGCTCGATGTAGGGAGAGCGCCGATCCGGTCTCGGCCGGCGGCGATCTCAGGTGGCGTCGGGGTCGATGGGTGGCTTCTCGTCGCGTGCGAGCGGCTTCGACAGATTCGGCCGGGCCGCACCGTTGGTCGGGGTTCCCGGGGACGTCGCGGACGGCGTGTCGACATTGCCGGTGAGGATCGAATCGTCGCCGTCGAGCAGATGCTTCGTGATCACGGCCCGGGGAGTCATGCCGCGCAGCTGGTTCAGTTCCGACAGCGGTTGCCGCAGGTCGTCGAACTCCGGCCCGAGCTCCTGCTGGAGCTGGTCGCGCGCACCCGAAGCGTAATCACGCACCTGGCGCAGCGACCTGGCCACCCACGAGACGGCACCGGGCAGCCGCTCCGGACCGAGCACCACGAGGGCCGCCACGATGAGTACCAGGAACTCGCCCCAACCGATGTTGCCGAACACGCATCCAGGGTACGTGGTCGCGTCCGAATCGCAGCACCTACGAGGAAGGTCACATCACGCGACGGGACCGCTCAGTCCGAGACGGGGGTGACCTCGACGTCCACGAGGCGGCCGTTGCGCACGAGCTGGACGGTGACCGGCTCGTCGATCTCCTGCTGCTGGACCGCCACGACGAGCTCGTCGGCGCTGGTGACCTCGCGGTCGCCCACCTTGACGATCACATCGCCCTCGACGATCCCGGCGCGCTGGGCCGGGCTGCCCTGCCGCACGTTGGCGACCTCCGCACCGCTCGCGACGTCGTTGACGACGGAGCGCGCGTTCACGCCGATGTCCGGATGCCGCATCTCCCCGCTGCGGATCAGCTCCTGCGCCACCTCGGTGACGTCGTCGATGGGGATCGCGAAGCCCAGCCCCACCGAGCCACCGGTCTCCGACTTGATCGCGGAGTTGATCCCGATCACGCGACCCTCCATGTCGATGAGGGGGCCCCCGGAATTGCCGGGGTTGATCGAGGCGTCGGTCTGCACGGCGTCGATCACCGCATCGGTGTCGGTGCCCTGCCCACTCAGCCGCATGGGCCGGTGCAGCGCACTGACGATGCCGCGGGTGACGGTCTTGCTCAGGCCGAGCGGTGACCCGACCGCGACGACGTCCTCGCCCACCTGGACGTCGTCGGAGCGGCCCAGTTCGGCGACGACCAGGTTGTCGACGTTCTCGACAGCGAGCACCGCAAGGTCGGTCTTGATATCGCGTCCGACGATCGAGGCGGGAATCTTGGTGCCGTCGTCGAAGGTGACCTGCACCTTCGCGTCGGGGTTGCCGGCGGCCATCGAGATCACATGGTTGTTGGTGACGATATAGCCGGCACCGTCGATCACCACGCCCGATCCGGTGCCGGCGTCGCCGCCGACGGTGGTCTGGATGGAGACGACCGCGGGCAGCACGGTGTCGGCGACCCGCGCGACCGCGCCGGTCGGCCGTTCCTCGTCGGAGCCCGACTGGCTCAGTGTCACTCCACGACTGGTCAGCGAACCGTTGTCGGCGGTCGCCAGCGCGACGACGAGCCCGCCGACCATGCCGATGACGACGGCCACCGCGGCCAGTGTCGCGAGAGCGCGGGGTTGGACGCGGCGGTCGAACAACACCTCACGCAGGGTGAGTCCGGGTGCCGGAGGAAGCTCCCGCGCCTCGGTCTCACCGGCCATGGGCGGACCCAGCCGCACCGCCGAGTCGGGGTCGCGCCAGGGATCGGTCTCTGCCTCGTCCTCGGCCTCGCCCGCCGGTTCCGAGGGGGGACGCTGAAGTGTCTCGTCGGTATCGGACGGCCGTCCGTAGGCCTCGGCGAAGATCGCGTCGGGCGGAGGCGCCTGACGGACACGCGGGTCGGCGACGCGGGGATGAGCCGAGGAGTCGAACGATCCGTCGGCGCCGGCCGGGCGTCCGAAGACACGTGCCGAAGCGGGATCGACGGCCGGGCGGTAGACGGGACGGGGGTCGAGGCGAGGCGCGTCGGCAGGACGGGTGATCGCGCCGTCCGGCAGGTCGGACCCGGCCGACGAGGCGTTGCCGGACGAGCCTCTCCCCGACGAGGCATGGGGCAGCTCGTCGCCACGACGAGGGTCGTCGCCGGCCGGTCGTTCGGTGTGCTGCGCAGATTCGGCCGTCACGCCTGCCCGTCTCCCCCGTATAGGTCCGTCACGCAGCCCAGTATCACCGATGGCATCGGATCACCTGTTACCGACCGTCCGGTCACCGGCGCCGGAGAATCGACCACCGGCGCGCGGCGAACCGGTCGTCCGCCTGCGGATGCGGGGACGGATCGCACAGGTGTGAAGGAATGCTGCTCAGCGTCCCCAGCAGCGAACTCGGCATACGGGGTACGTGATCGGCGGCGGACCGGAGTGCGTGACGGGCCTGCTGCTGGGCTTCGACCTCGGCGGCGCACTCGGGACACATCGACAGGTGCTGGGCGGCCCGCATGTAGGCCGCCATGCGCAGTTCGCCGTCGACGAATGCGGCAACTGCCTCGCTGGCGAGATGTTCCGTGGAGCCGAACCTGCGAGGTGGTTGCACCATCGTCATCACTACCTCCCGGCGGCTACCCCGCATCGACGCGACCGTTTTCGGCCTTTCCATGCTCGCGCAGGTACTCGCGGAGTGCCTGGCGGCCTCGGTGGATACGACTTCGTACCGTACCGAGTTTCACCCCCAGTGTGGCACCGATCTCCTCGTAGGACAGACCTTCGATGTCACAGAGCACCACCGCGGCACGGTACTCGGGTCCGAGCGAGTCCAGTGCGGACTGCAGATCGGCGCCGAGACGCGCGTCGTGATAGATCTCCTCGGGGTTCGGCCCTGCGGCCGGTACCCGATCGTAGTCGTCCGGGAGCGCTTCCATCCGGATGCGGTTCCGGCGGCGCACCATGTCCAGGAAGAGATTCGTGGTGATGCGGTGCAACCAGCCCTCGAACGTGCCGGGCTGGTAGTTCTGCAACGATCGGAAGACGCGGATGAAGGTCTCCTGCGTGAGATCCTCGGCGTCCTGGGCATTACCGGAAAGACGGTAGGCGAGGCGGTAGACACGGTCGCCGTGCTCACGAACGAGCTCGTCCCACGACGGCATGGCCGTGCGATCCCCGGTGGCATCGAACGCCGCGGTGCCGCTCAGGTCCGCCTCGAAGGCAGCGTCGAGCGCCGAGGCGTCGTACTCGGGAACGGTGTGGGATCGGGTCATGTGGATCGCTGGATCCTCCTCGTCGGGACCGCGGACGGACACGGGCTTCGGGGCCTGCAACACTCGATCTGCGCGGGATATTCCCTCATGGGAACGTCCCCCGCGGCGGTGTGTCCTCGAAGTCGTGAACCGGAGCGATCGTCTGGTTCGTCGATCGTCAGTCTTCCTCGCGGCGATGTGGTCGCCGTATGAGTAGCCTGAAACGTCCCTGAGAAAACCGCCCCGGGCGTGATCCCCCCTCGGAATCACACAACTCACGGCACCATTCCGTGCGCGCCTGCCTGCGCGAGCGAATCGCCGAGGATAGCCTCGGTGAGGTGCAGACCAACGCCGATCGCATTCTGACCCACGCCGAGAACATCGTCGTCGAGGACGAGGAACTCGCCGCGGCGCGTGACCGTGCCGAAGATCTGGGTGCCGACCCGGTCTCCCCCTCCGTCGGAGCCGCCCTTGCGATGTTCGCCCGCATGCTCGACGCCAGGACGGTAGTGGAGATCGGCACCGGTGCGGGTGTGAGCGGGCTGTGGTTGCTGCACGGTCTCCGTGAGGACGGCGTGCTCACCACGATCGACAGCGAACCGGAACACCAACGCGCGGCGAAGATCGCCTTCCGTGAAGCCGGCATCGTGGCGTCGCGCACCCGGCTCATCAACGGCCGGGCGCTGGACGTGCTGCCGCGACTCGCCGACTCCGGCTACGACATGGTCTTCGTCGACGCGACCCCCGCCGACCATCCGCACTTCGTGCGCGAAGGGGTGCGCCTGCTCCGGCCGGGCGGGGTGATCGTGCTGCACAACGCCCTGCTCGACGGGCGGGTCGCCGACCCGGCCGCACGCGACGCGACGGTGCTCGCGGTGCGGGAGGCCACCCGCGCGGTGTCCGACGACGAGCGTCTCGCACCGGTGGTCCTGCCGCTCGGCGACGGGCTCCTCTGCGCGGTGCGCCTCAGCTGATCTGCGCGGTGCGCCTCAGCTGACCTGCGCGGGTGCGCCCGAGCCGAGAACGTCCCCGCCGAGCGGGCGCTCAGATCCAGATGCCCTTGCCGATGGCGACGACACCACCGTTGCTGACCGCGAACCGCTGACGGTCGCGCTCGAGGTCCACACCGATGATCTCACCGTCGCCGACGACGACGTTCTTGTCGAGGATCGCCCGGCGCACCACCGCGCCCTTGCCGATGCGCACACCGGGCATGAGCACGCTGCCCTCGACGGTCGCTCCGTCGTCGACCATGACGTTCGAGCTGAGCACCGAGTTGCGGACCGTGGCGGCCGACAGGATGCTGCCGGCACCGACGATCGATTCCTGCGCCAGACCGCCCTGCACGAACTTCGCGGGCGGAAGGTTCTCGGCCGCCCCGCGGATCGGCCACCGCCGGTTGTAGAGGTTGAAGATCGGGTGGACCGACACGAGGTCCATGTGGGCGTCGTAGAAGGCGTCGAGCGTGCCGACGTCGCGCCAGTAGGCACGGTCGCGTTCGGTCGCGCCGGGCACCACGTTGTCGTTGAAATCGTAGACGTGGGCCTCACCCTGCTCGACGAGCGCGGGAATGATGTCGCCGCCCATGTCGTGGTCGGAGTCGGGATTCTCCGAGTCGGCGCGCAGCGCCTCGACGAGGACCTTCGTGGTGAAGACGTAGTTGCCCATGGACGCGAACGTGACGTTGGGGTCGTCGGGCGTCCCGGGCGGGTGCGCGGGCTTCTCGAGGAACTGGGTGATCCTGCCGCTCTCGTCGCTGTCGATGCACCCGAACGCGAACGCCTCGCTGCGCGGCACGCGGATACCGGCGACGGTGACGCCGGCTCCCGACTCGATGTGCTGACGCACCATCTGCTCGGGATCCATCCGGTAGACGTGGTCGGCACCGAAGACCACGATGTACTCGGGATCCTCGTCGTAGACCAGGTTGAGCGACTGCAGGATCGCGTCGGCGCTGCCGGTGTACCAGCGTGGACCGAGACGCTGCTGGGCCGGCACCGGGGTGATGTACTCACCCGTGAAGCCGGACAGGCGCCAGGTCTGCGAGATGTGCCGGTCCAGGGAGTGCGACTTGTACTGCGTGAGAACGCAGATGCGCAGATAGCCGGCGTTCACGAGATTGCTGAGCACGAAGTCGATGAGGCGGTACGCGCCCCCGAACGGCACTGCTGGCTTGGCTCTGTCCGCGGTCAGCGGATACAGACGTTTGCCCTCGCCGCCGGCGAGAACGATTCCAAGCACATGGGGCTGGCTCCTCACACGCTTCAACCTATCCCCCGGCCCAAGTCGCCGCCAGCGAAGCGGGATCTCGGCGTCGGATCACACAGTCCGGGCCGGGTGGCCGGAACCCGCGCGGCCCGCTAGTTTGAGGCGGTGAGGGTGGCAATGATGACGCGGGAATATCCGCCTGAGGTGTACGGCGGGGCCGGGGTCCACGTCACCGAACTCGTCGACCGACTGCGCCGACTGGTCGAGGTCGACGTGCACTGCACGGGCGCACCGCGCGACACCGCGTTCGTGCATTCCCCCGACCCGGCGCTCCGCGACGCCAATCCCGCTCTGACGACCCTGTCCGCCGGGTTGCGCATGGCGCATGCTGCCTCCGGCGTCGACGTGGTGCACTCCCACACCTGGTACACGGGCCTGGCCGGACATCTCGCCGCCGAACTCCACGACGTTCCGCACATCCTCACCGCGCACTCCCTCGAGCCGCGACGGCCGTGGAAGGCCGAGCAGCTCGGAGGCGGCTACCGCATCTCCTCCTGGTCCGAACGCAACGCCGTCCGGTACGCCGACGCCGTCATCGCCGTCAGCGACGGCATGCGCCTCGACGTGCTCGACGCGTACCCCTTCGTCGACCCCGCCCGGGTCCACGTGGTGCGTAACGGGATCGACACCACCGTCTGGCATCCGGGTCCGGCCGCGCCCGGTCACGAATCCGCGGTCGGCCGGCTCGGTCTCGACCCGGACCGCCCGATCGCCGTGTTCGTCGGCCGCATCACCCGGCAGAAGGGCGTCGGGCACCTGATCGCCGCGGCGCACCACCTCGATCCGGACATCCAGCTCGTCCTGTGCGCCGGCGCCCCCGACACCCCCGAGATCGCTGCGGAGACCGAACGCGCGGTGGCGGCCCTGCAGGACGCCCGCAACGGGGTGCACTGGGTACGCGAGATGCTGCCCACCGAGTCGGTCCGCGAACTGCTCTCGGCGGCGACCGTTTTCGTCTGCCCCTCGGTGTACGAACCGCTGGGAATCGTCAACCTCGAGGCCATGGCCTGCGAGACCGCCGTGGTCGCCTCCGATGTGGGCGGTATCCCGGAGGTCGTGCAGGACGGAGTCACCGGACGCCTGGTGCACTACGACGCCTTCGACACCGAGACCTACGAGCGCGCCCTCGCCGCGGCCGTCGACGAGGTGGCGAGCGACCGCCATCGCGCCGCGGAATGGGGCCGGGCCGGTCGCAACCGCGCCGTCAGCGAATTCTCGTGGGCGCAGATCGCCCGCCAGACCGTTGCCGTCTACCAGCAGGTGCTCACGGCGCGCTGAGTTCGCCGGCCGTGTCGATCCGTCGCCACGCGGTGACGGTGACCGACACCGTCACCTCGAACGGGTCGGACAGCGAGGCCAGCAGCTGCTCGCGCCGCTCGGACGTGACGTGGTGCGCCGACGGACCCATCCCCGCGACGAGACCGAGCACGTCGCGCGGGAGGGCGGCCGTGAAGCGCACGTCCGTTCGTCCCACCCGCTCGAAGTGTCCCGACAGCGCGGAGGACAGCCGTTCGGTCTTCTTGTCGTCCACGCTCACCATGCCGGGCAGCGCGACCAGCTCACACAGATGCTCCGAGGTGGGCGTGGCGACGACGAGCGTCCCTCCGGGGGCGAGCACGCGGTGGCTCTCGGCCGCGTTGCGGGGCGCGAAGATCGACAGCACGTGTGTGAGCGAGGCGGACCGTACGGGCAGCCGCTGCCACGCGTCGGCCAGGATCGCACCGGTGCGCGGATGGCTGCGGGCGATACGTCGCACCGCGGGCTTGGAGACGTCGAGTCCGATGCCGCGCGCCGTCGGTATCGCGTCGAGCACGCTCGCGAGGTACCGACCTGTTCCGGCACCCACCTCGAGGATCGCCGCAACCGTGTCGTCCGTCGATTCGGCGCACACGTCGGCCACCGCGTCACGGATCGGGTCGTAGTGCCCGGCCCCGAGGAAATCGGCGCGGGCGGCGATCATCTCGGCGGTGTCGCCGGTGAAGGGTGTCGAACCCCCGGCGAGCAACGACACGTAACCCTGGCGCGCGACGTCGAAGCTGTGCCCGCGATCGCACACCACGACGTTGTCGTCGAGGTCGAGCGCGGACTCGCAGTGCGGGCACGCGAGAAGGTCGATCACATCGGCGAGCATCGCACCTCCGATCGTCTTCTCAGGACGACACCGGGCCCCGCGCGCCGAGGAGCGCGGGGCCCGGAGTGCCCTGAGAGGGGCCGATCAGCTGGTGACACTCTTGAGTTCGTCGCCGAGTGCCGCAGCCTCTTCCGGCGTGAGCTCGACGACCAGACGTCCGCCGCCCTCGAGTGGAACCCTCATGACGATTCCTCGTCCCTCTTTGGTTGCTTCGAGGGGACCGTCCCCGGTCCGGGGCTTCATGGCCGCCATCCTCTGCTCCCTCCAAATCTGCACCCGACCGCCGGGCGCGTGGGTTACCGTGTGGTTGCATCGCCGATCGCGGCGACGCGCACCCTCTCATTCTTCCCTATCCGGAATACGTGCGCGTAGCTGACTCCTGGGTAAGAGACCCTTCCGGGTTCTTCGGACCGAGTGACACCCAGCACGATTCCAGGTGATCGTCGACCATCCCGGTGGCCTGCATCAGCGCATATGCAGTGGTAGGGCCCACAAATCGAAAGCCGCGACGCTTCAGCTCACGGGCCATCGCCGTGGACTCCGGTGTCACCGCCGGAACCGACTCGATCGTGCGCAACCGTCGCGCGCGTCGCGGCGGTGCGAACGACCACAACAGGTCGTCGAGGGCGGTGGGCAACTCGAGTACGGCCCGCGCGTTGGCGATCACCGCCTCGATCTTGCGGCGGTTGCGCACGATGCCCGCGTCGGCAAGGAGTCGTTCGACGTCGGTCTCCGTGAAACAGGCGACCGCATCGACGTCGAACCCCCGGAACGCCGCGCGGAAGGCCTCGCGCTTGCGCAGGATCGTCAGCCACGACAACCCCGACTGGAACGCCTCGAGCGAGAGCCGCTCGAACATCTCGTCGCGCCCGTGCAGCGGCCGGCCCCACTCGCAGTCGTGGTAGTCGCGGTAGAGCGACGAACCGGGACCGTCGACGGCCCACGGGCACCGCACACGGTCGTCGGTGTCGATCACGACCTCCTGCTCGTCGGGCCTCACCGTGACTCCCCCGTCGACTCCGACGACGCGCGGTCGGTGACGCTCTCCCCATCGACGTCTCCGGCTCCGGCCCCGGCGACATCCTCTGCCTCGACATCCTCTGCCTCGACGTCCTCCTCGGCGCCGTCGACCGACGACTCTCCCGCCGCACGCGCCTCCGCATCGGCGAGCCGGACCCGCAGATCGTCGACCTCGCGGGCGAGACGATCGAGTGCCCAGTCGACCTCGCTCATCTTGTAACCCCGCACGGTCTGCTGGAACCGCAGGTCGCGGATGTCGGTGCCGGTGACGTCGGTGGCGGGCAGCACCGTGACGGTGGTGCCCGGAGGCAGCGGCGCCAGCGTCTCGCCCCGGCCGAAGACGGCGCTCGCGACGAAGAACAGCACCGCGGCGACGCCCGCCATCACGAGCACGTACAGCAGAACCGTGAGCATGCTCCGATCTTGGCACGAGCGGCCGACACCGGCCGGGGTACCGGGCCGTCGGTTCAGCCGGTGACCGTCACCATCGGCGGCCGGTCGGTGAGATCGACGATGGTGTCGAACGGCACGAACGCGTCGCCCTCCACCAGGAACTGGGTGAGCGGCGCACCCGAGTCGGCGATTCCACACCGCGCGAGCATCGTGCCCACGATCTGCCGGCTCATCGCCCCGAGCTCGGACAGCGGGCGGTTGCGGTGCTTGCGGACTCCGAGATTGACCTGTGCGATCGCGTGGAGACCGAACCGGTCGTAGGTGTCGAGCAGCAACCCGATCTCCACTCCGTAACCGGGCGCGAACGGGACCGACTCGAGCAGTTCCCGCGTGCCGGCGTACTCACCGCCAAGCGGTTGCAGCACACAGGTCAGCTCCGGCCGCAGCGCCGCGAGCAGCGGCCGTGCGACGAGTTCGGTGACCCGGCCACCGCCGTGTGCGTCCTCGCCTCCCCCTGTACGCAACGGCCGCCGGTAGTAACCCTTGACGAGGTGGACGCCGTCGCCGAGCAACAGCGGCCCGAGCAGTTTCGGCACGAAAGCCGGGTCGGGATCGATCAGATCGGAGTCGACGAAGGCAATGATGTCGCCGGAGGTCGCGGCAAGCGACCGCCACAGCACCTCGCCCTTGCCCGGGACGGGCTCGATGCCCGGTACCGCCTCCTCCCGGGACAGGACGCGGGCGCCCGCCGCCCGTGCCCGCGACGCGGTCTCGTCGGTGGAACCCGAATCGAGAACCACCAGTTCGTCCACGAGACCACCGAGCAGCGGGTGGATCGTGTCGATCACTCCCGCGACGGTGTCCTCCTCGTCGAGGGCGGGCAGCACCACGGTCACCGTGCGGCCCGCCTTGGACTCGATCAGTTCATCGATCGCCCAGGTGGGCCGGTCCCAGCTGTTGGCCTCGCCCCACGTGCGTGCAGGTGCACTCATGCCAACCCCCTCACCGTGCGCGCCGGCGGGCGCGCGCCCGCGATCGCCGCGACCATGTCGACCACCCGACGTGTGGCTGCCACCTCGTGTACCCGGAACATCCGTGCGCCGGCCGCTGCGGCCAAAGCTGTCGCTGCCAATGTGCCCTCCAACCGGTCTGCGAGTTCGACTCCCAGAGTCTCCCCCACGAAGTCCTTGTTGCTCAGCGCCATAAGCACAGGCCACCCGGTTTTTGCAAGAACGTCCACGTGCCGCAACAGAGCGAGTCCGTGATGGGTGTTCTTTCCGAAATCGTGGGTCGGATCGATGAGGATCGAGTCGCTCGCCACGCCGGCGCGGGCGGCGGCATCCGCGGCCGCGGCGACCTCCGCCGCCACCTCGTCCACGACGTCGACGTACCTCACGCGGTGCGGCCGGGTGCGCGGCACGGCACCACCGGTGTGGGAGCAGACGATGCCGGCCCCGAGTTCGGCGGCGACCGCGACGAGCTCCGGATCGGCGCCCGCCCACGTGTCGTTGATCAGATCGGCACCCTCGCCCAGGGCGCGACGCGCGACCTCGCTGCGCCAGGTGTCGACGCTGATGAGCACATCCGGGTACCGCTCACGGATCGCGGCGACGAACGGCACGACGCGCCGGATCTCCTCGTCGCTGTCGACGACCTCGCCCGGCCCGGCCTTCACCCCACCGATGTCCACGAGATCGGCACCCTCGGTTACCGCGCGGTCGACGGCTGCGAGCGCCGCGTCGTCCTCGAAGGTCGCTCCCCGGTCGTAGAACGAGTCGGGCGTGCGGTTGACGATCGCCATGACGAGCGCGCGGTCGGTGGCGACCGGACGCCCGCACAGGGTGGACGGTGCCGGACCGGGGCGGGTCACGGGGGTCTGCTCGTCGACATCGGTCGCGGGGCCGCTCATGATCCCATCCTGACATGCTCAGCGACCGGGCAATTCACCCTTCGCGACGCCGTCGACGAAGCCGTCGAAGATCGGCCGGTACCCCTCGCTGCGACTCGCGAGCACGTACACGGCGTCTTCGCCGGTCTCGGTGTGGCCCTGTCTGCGCAGATCGACCTTCCGGCTCTTGAAGGTCGTCGTGTACTCGAGCTCGTCGACGACGCGGACGAAGAGCGGAACCGCGTAGTCCGGCAGCGCATCGTGCAGTGACTTCGCGAGTGCCGCCCCATCGAGCTCGACACCCTCCTTCAATGTGATCGCGGCCATCCCGGCGCGACCGTCGGCTCCCTCGACCTCGACGCCGTAGACGACGGCCTCGGCGACCGTCTCGTGCGACGACACCGCGGCCTCGACCTGCGTCGTCGCGACGTTCTCGCCCTTCCAGCGGAAGGTGTCGCCGAGCCGGTCCACGAAGGCGACGTGCATCCAGCCCTGGTTGCGGACGAGGTCGCCGGTGTCGAACCACACGTCACCGTCGGAGAACGCGTCGCGCAGCAGCTTCTTCTCGGTGGCTTCCGGGTCGGTGTATCCGTCGAAGGGTGCGCGGGAGGTGACCTTCGCGAGCAGCAGCCCGACCTCGCCCTTGCCGACCTTCGTCAACCGGCCGTCGTCACCGCGCCGCGCCTGCCCGGAGTCCGGGTCGAACTCGACGACGGCGTACGGCAGCGGGCAGATTCCGGCGGTGCGCTTCTGGTCGAGCGCATTGATGAAGGCGATGTTGCACTCGCTGGCCCCGTAGAACTCCGCGATGCGGTCGATGCCGAAGCGTTCGGTGAACTCGTCCCACAGTTCGGCGCGCAGACCGTTGCCGACGGCCAGACGGATCCCGTGGTCCGCGTCGTCCTCCCGCTGCGGCTGGTTGAGCAGGTAGCGGCAGATCTCGCCGATGTAGATGAAGGCGGTGGCGCCGTTGCGCTCCGCGTCGTCCCAGAAGTTCGAGGCCGAGAACTTCCGGCCGAGCGCGAAGCCGGCGCCGGCGGCGAGCACCGAGGACAACGCGACAGTGAGCGCGTTGTTGTGGTAGAGCGGCAGGCACGAGTACAGGACGTCGGTGCTGCGCAGGCGCACCCCGAGGCTGCCGAGTCCCGACATCGACTTCAACCACCGGAAGTGCGTCATGCGGCTGGCCTTCGGCAGGCCTGTCGTGCCGGATGTGAAGATGTAGTAAGCGGTCTCGGAAGCCCGGAGATTCTCGGTGACGGCAGGATTCGACGCGTCGGCGTCGCGGGCGGCGGTGTCCAGTTCACCGAAGCGCAGCGCGGTGCGGGCCTGCGGTTCGTCCCCGAGGGAGTCGACGGCCTCCTCGCATTCCTCCCCGATCACCAGGACGGCGCTGTCGAGCAGCGACAGGCTGTGCTCGAGCACCTCGCCGCGCTGGTTGATGTTGAGCATCCCGGCGGCGGCGCCGAGTTTGACCGCGGCCAGCGCGACCAGCAGTGTCTCGGGCCGGTTTCCCATGAGGATGCCGACGACGTCGCCCTTGCCGACACCACGATCGGCGAGCACCGAGGCATACCGATTGACCCGCGCATTGGCCTCGCCGTAGCCGATCGAATCGCCCTCGAACCGCAGGAAGGGCCGCTCGGGGTGGCGCTCGGCGAGTTTCTGGAAGACCGAGCCGATCGTCTCGCGGGCGCTCGGCTTCCGGGTCATCCCGGCCGCTCCGCGCAACACGATGGGGAGATCGGTAGCCATCCGGGGCAGTTTCGAGACGAGTCCGGGCAGGGATACGACGGGGGCGTTGTCTCGATCGGATCGAGTGGTCACGACAGGTTTCCTCACGGCGGCGTCGGGGGCGGGTGGGTTCGCTCGGGCGACACCCACGGCGTTCCCCCGAACTTACCGAAGAGTAGATAGGCGCGCGGCGAAGTGGAACAACTCAGACCGCTGCGTACGGCGCTGCGCACCGGTCGAGCGCGTCGGCGAGGTCGGTGGTGACCCCGAGACCGTCGAGTGCGCGTCGCGCGACGAAGCCGGTGTCGACCATCGAACCGAGCCAGGTGAGCAGACCGTCGAAGTGCCCCACCGGATCCAACAGCACGACCGGCTTGTCGTGCATACCGAGATACCCCGCGGTCCACGTCTCGAACAGTTCCTCGAGGGTTCCGATGCCGCCGGGCAGGGTCAGGAAGGCGTCGGCGCGGTCCTCCATGATGCGTTTACGCTCGCGCATCGTCTCGGTGACGATCAGCTCGTCGGCCTCGACGTCCGCGACCTCGCGGTGCACGAGCGCCTTGGGGATGACGCCGATCGTGCGCCCCCCGGCCGCGCGGGCCGCCTCGGCGACCGCGCCCATCATCGACACGTTGCCGCCGCCGGAGACCAGCTGCCAGCCCCGTCGGCCGATCTCGGTCCCCACCGCGGCCGCGAGTTCGAGGAACTGCGGGTCGACAGGCCCCGACGCGCAGTACACGCAGACCGACAACGGCTCGGTCACCATCCACTCTCCTGTCCGTGCAGTTCGCCCTCGTCCTCGCCGCGATGCGCTTCGCGGATGATGCTCACGGTCTCCTCGACGCTGTCGGTGACGAACAGCAGATCCAGATCACCCGCTGCGATCTTGCCGTCGCGGACCAGGGTCTCGCGCAGCCAGTCCACCAGGCCGCTCCAGTACTCCGAGCCGACCAGCACGATCGGGAACCGGGTGATCTTGTGGGTCTGCACGAGGGTCAGCGCCTCGAACAGTTCGTCGAGAGTGCCGAAGCCCCCGGGCAGACACACGAACGCCTGCGAGTACTTCACGAACATCGTCTTACGTGCGAAGAAGTACCGGAAGTTGAGCCCGAGATCGACCCATTCGTTGAGGCTCTGCTCGAACGGCAGCTCGATACCGAGCCCGATCGAGAATCCGCGGGCTTCGCTCGCGCCCCGGTTGGCCGCCTCCATCGCACCCGGTCCGCCACCGGTGACGACGGCGTACCCGGCGTCGACGAGCGCGGCTCCCAGCTTGCGGCCCATCTCGTATTCCGGATGGTCGGCAGGGGTACGCGCGGAACCGAAGACGGCCACGGCACGGGGCACCTCGGCGAGGGCGCCGAAACCCTCGACGAACTCGCTCTGGATCCGCAGGACACGCCACGGATCGGTGTGC
This sequence comes from Rhodococcus sp. R1101, assembly GCF_000278445.1. NCBI lineage: Bacteria > Bacillati > Actinomycetota > Actinomycetes > Mycobacteriales > Nocardiaceae > Rhodococcus > Rhodococcus sp. R1101. The sequence goes on along the minus strand of NZ_AJVB01000019.1, from coordinate 8,858 downwards.
ACCCAGTCGGACGGACCCCGGCGATCGAGCAACCGCTGATCCATCGTGGTCGCCTCACGGGCCCGCTCGCCGCGCAACTGCACCGGCCCCCGCTGCACGATCTCGCGACGGGAACCGCCTTCGAAAGAGTTGTCGCCGGACATGACGGTCACGCTATCGCGTGAGATAGGAGCGCAGAACGGAGGTCACCTCGGTGATCCGTCCGATCTCGACGTGCTCGTCGCGCTTGTGTGCCAGGTTGGGATCGCCCGGGCCGTAGTTGACGGCCGGAATACCCAGCGCCGCGAACCGCGAGACGTCGGTCCAGCCGTACTTGGCCCGGAACTTCCCACCCGCCGCCTCGACGAGCGCGGCCGCCGCCGGATTCGACAGTCCGGGCAGCGCGCCCGGCGACATGTCGGTGAGTTCCATCGAGATCGCGAGACCGTCGAACACCTCGCGGACGTGCGCGAGAGCGTCGTCGGGGCTGCGATCCGGGGCGAACCGGAAATTCACGTCGAGCGCGGCCGCGTCGGGCACCACGTTCCCGGCGACACCACCTTCGATGCGCACGGCCGACAGTCCTTCCCGGTACACACAGCCGTCGATGTCGACCGACCGCGCCTCGTACCGGGACAGACGGTCGAGCACGGGAGCGAGCTTGTGGATCGCGTTGTCGCCGAGCCAGGAGCGCGCAGAATGCGCCCGCACGCCGTCGGTGGTGATCCGCACCCGCATCGTGCCCTGGCAACCGGCCTCGATCTCACCGGAAGTGGGTTCACCCAGGATCGCGACGTCCGCGTCGAGCCAGTCGCGCAGTTCGGTCTCGATCCGCCCGAGCCCGTTGAACGACGCCGCGATCTCCTCGCAGTCGTACATCACGATCGTCAGGTCGTGAGCGGGATCGGTGACGGTCGCGGCGAGGTGCAGGAAGACGGCGTCGCCGGCCTTCATGTCGGAGGTGCCGCATCCCCACAGCAGGTCGCCGTCGCGTCGAGACGGCACGTTGTCGGCGATCGGGACGGTGTCGAGGTGCCCGGCGAGCATCACGCGGCTGCCGAGTCCCCGGTTCGTCCGCGCCAGGACACAGTTGCCGTTGCGCACGATCTCGAAGCCGTCGGTCTGCTCCCGCAGGGCCGCCTCCACGGCGTCGGCGATGAGCGTCTCGTCCCGGGACACACTCGGGATGTCGACGAGCGCGGCGGTCAGTTCGACGGGGTCGGCGTGCAGGTCCAGCTGCGGTACGGGCATACCTGCACGATACGAAACGCGTATGCCCCTCAGACCCCGCACACGATTTTCTCAGGGGGGACACAGGCCCAGGACCGGCTCGCGTACGCTTCTCACCCGTGAGTGCACACGGAGCATCAGCAGTAGGCATCGCGAACATCACGGAGGACGGGACCGTCCTCGACACGTGGTACCCGGCACCCGCCCTCGGCGAGCCGAGCGAAACCGGAACGACACGCCTCGAGGGCACAGACATCCCGTCCGACCTGGCCCTCCTCGCCGGTCACGACGAGGCGCGCGAGGTCCAGCAGGTCGTCGTGCGCACCGACATCGCCGACCTGTCGAAGCCTCCCGTCGACACCCACGACGCCTACCTGCGCCTGCACCTGCTGTCGCACCGCCTCGTCCGCCCGCACGGTCTCGCTCTCGACGGCATCTTCGGTCTGCTCGCGAATGTCGTGTGGACCAACTACGGCCCGTGCGCGCTCGACAACTTCGAGACCGTGCGTTCGCGCCTCCGCATCCGCGGACCGGTCACCGTCTTCGGCGTGGACAAGTTCCCCCGCCTGGTCGACTACGTCGTTCCCTCCGGCGTCCGCATCGCCGACGCCGACCGGGTCCGCCTCGGCGCGCACCTCGCCTCCGGCACCACCGTCATGCACGAGGGCTTCGTCAACTTCAACGCCGGCACGCTCGGCAGCTCCATGGTCGAGGGCCGCATCTCCGCGGGGGTCGTCGTCGACGACGGCTCCGACATCGGTGGCGGCGCCTCGATCATGGGCACCCTGTCCGGTGGCGGCAAGGAGGTCATCTCCGTCGGCAAGCGCTGCCTGCTCGGCGCGAACGCGGGTGTGGGCATCTCGCTCGGCGACGACTGCATCGTCGAGGCCGGCCTGTACGTCACCGCCGGCACCAAGGTCACCGGACCGGACGGCACGGTGGTCAAGGCCGCGACCCTCAGCGGCGCGTCCAACCTGCTGCTGCGGCGCAACTCGGTGAGCGGCGCGGTCGAGGTCGTGCCGAACAAGGGCAGCGGCGTCGAACTGAATGCGGCTCTGCACGCCAACGACTAGTCTCTGCGCGCCAACCACCAGCTCTCTGCACGCGACAACAGATTCGGAACCGAGAAACCGTGAGTGAAACCCAGCGGCCCGCTTCCGAGGTCGAACATCTCGGGAGCGGCCTGAAGGTCCGTCATCTGACCATGATGGGACTCGGGTCCGCCATCGGTGCGGGCCTGTTCCTCGGTTCCGGTGTGGGTATCGCTGCCGCCGGTCCGGCGATCATCGTGTCGTACCTGCTCGCCGGCGTGATGATCATCTTCGTGATGCGCATGCTCGGCGAGATGGGTGCCGCGCTGCCGGTGAGCGGATCGTTCTCGCACTACGCGCGCATCGGCATCGGTCGCTGGGCCGGATTCAGCATGGGCTGGCTCTACTGGTTCATGCTGATCATGGTGTTGGGTGTCGAGATCACCGGTGCCTCGGCGATCGTCCAATCATGGCTACCGGGCGTACCCCAATGGGTGGTCGCACTGGGGTTCGTCACCTTCTTCGCGGTCGTGAACCTGGCGCAGGTCGCCAACTTCGGCGAGTTCGAGTTCTGGTTCGCGGCGCTGAAGGTCGCGGTCATCGTCGGCTTCCTGATCATCGGCATCCTGCTCGTCTTCGGCCTGCTCCCGGGAACCGAACCCGTGGGCACCACCCATCTGCTCGGCGACGGCGACGGCTTCGCACCCAACGGCATCGCCGGTGTCGCCGCCGGCCTGCTCGCGGTGGCCTTCGCCTTCGGCGGCATCGAGATCGTCACGATCGCCGCGGCCGAATCGAAGGACCCCGAACGGTCCATCGCCACCGCCGTGCGCAGCGTGGTCTGGCGGATCTCGGTCTTCTACCTCGGCTCGATCTCGATCATGGTGCTCGTGCTGCCGTGGACCGCGGCGAGCGGCGAGACGTCCCCGTTCGTGTCGGTGCTCGACATCGCCGGTATCCCCTACGTGTCCGGGTTCATGGAACTCGTCGTGGTGATCGCGTTGCTCTCGGCGTTCAACGCCAACGTCTACGGCACCTCGCGGATGGCGTACTCGCTGGCGCGCGGAGGCGACGGCCCGGCATGGCTGAGCAAGCTCACCCACCACGGGGTGCCCCGCAACGCCGTGCTGGTCTCGGTCTTCTTCGGATTCGTCAGCGTGTGGCTCAACTGGCTGCTGCCCGACACGATCCTCGGGATCCTTCTCAACGCGGTCGGATCGGCGCTGATCGCGATCTGGCTGTTCATCGTCGTCTCGCATCTGCGCTTGCGTCGCAGGTTCGAACAGGAGGGCACCCTGCGCCTGCGTATGTGGCTGTTCCCCTATCTCAGCTGGTTCACTCTGGCGATGCTCATCGGTTTCATCGCGCTGATGTTGTCCGACAGCGCAGCGAGGGTTCAGCTCGCATCGACCTTCGTGCTGTTCCTGATCATCACTGTGCTCGGACTGATCTGGCACCGCACCCACGACCGGGCCCTCAGCCACCCGTCCGATCGGCCAGCGCCGCGACCACGAGATCGGTGATGTCGAGCGGGTCGCTCGTCCGGTAACTCGTTCCTCCGGTCGCCTCCGCGATCTGTTCGAGTGTCACGGAATCGACGTCCTCGCCGAGTCCGATCGTCACGACCCGGACCGGCGGCTCGTTCTCACCGGCGAGGGTGGCGAGCAGTTCGCTCTTCGAGATCCGTGACCCCTCGTCGGCCCCGTCGGTCACCACGACGACACTGTTGGCTGCTCGCAGGTCGTAACTGTCCTGCACGTACCGGAAGGCCGCGAGGATCGTGTCGTAGAGCGCTGTGCTCTCGTCGGCCGTTCCGGCCATCTGCGCCACGAGTGCGGTGAGTCGATCGCGGTGAGTCCGGCCCTCGACGACCGAATCGAAACGTCGTATCGGTGCCGCCTCGACGTATTCGGCGCCACCTGCTCCCCCGCCGAACAACCACAGGCCGGCCGAGACACTCCCAGGGAGGACGTCGTTGGCAGCCAGCGCGGCGCGCCGTACCAGTTCGATCCGGCTCTCGTCGCCGAGATTCCGGTTCATCGATGCGGACACGTCCACCGCGAAGACGGTGCGTACGGGAAGCGCCTGCAGGGCCCACACGTTCATCGCCTCTTCCGCGACGCTCTCGTCCTGGAGCTCCAGCACGGGAACGAGCCCCACACCACGGTCGCCGGGGAGCACCCGACCGTTCCCGTCCCGGAACCCGTACCGAGCCAGCCTGTCGAGTCCTTCGGGTGTATGCAACGCGTCGATCAGCACGGTCGCGGCGTAGGCCACCCTGTCGTATCGCTCACCACGCGCCGTCACGACCAACGGATAGTCGACGAGCGGGGTTCCCGTTCCGGGTACCGCGGTACCGAGATCCCGCTCGTGGACACGGCGATAGGTGTCCACCTGCTGTTCGGTGCTCACGACCTTCCCACCGTCCGAGACGACGTTTTCGAGCAGTTCCGAACCGGCGGGCGCCTCCTCGTCGCGGGCCAGCTCACGTTCGGCCAGCGGTGCCATGACCGGACGGACCGTTCCGATCGCGACGGGATCACCGGCGGCTTCGGCCAGCACGGCGCGGATGGCCCCCGCGGCGGGGCCGGACCGCAGCGGATTGCCGAAGACGAGATCGGGTGAGGACAGCGCGCTCTGCCAGTCGGGCACGGGTTCGACGCCGCCCGGTTCACCTGCGAGCACGAGCGGCGTCGTGGCGAGGGGTGTCGACACCGTGCGCACCGGTCCCGAGGCATTCGTTCCCGCCCACGACGCCCACCAGCCACCCGCCGGAATCCACAGGTCCGGGGCATCGTCCGCCGCGATCCGCGCCGATACCTCGCCCGGCTCCTGTTCCACGACCTCGAACTCGGCACACTCCGGGGGCGCGATCTCCCCGATCACCGGGGCGAGATCGGAGGACACCGCCACCGTGTACCGCTCGATCACGTCGCAGTCGCGTCCGTCCTCCACGACGAGGAAGGCGATCGAGCCTGCTGCGAGGACGAGGATCGCGGGGACGACGAGCAAGCGCATCCGACGCGTGCCCGGCCGTGCACCTTCGCGCTTCCCGCCACGACGAACCGGCGGATCCGGTTCGGACTCCCTCGCCATGCGCCGGCCCCCTCGCGCTCACCCCGGGTGACGCCCCCTCGGTCGCCCGAGACCGATGATATCGACCGAGACGCCGCGGAAAGCCGAATCCGGCGCGATGTCAGCCCCGTTCGGAGCTCTCCTGTTCGAGTCGCCGAGCGGTCAGTGCCGCCTGTAGTTGCCGCAGCCCGGAGGGCCGGGTGGGATCGAAGCCGGTGAGCTGCGCGACCCGCTTGAGCCGGTAGTCGACCGTGTTCGCGTGGACGTGCAGTGTCTTGGCCGTGAGCTGCCGGCTGAGGTCGTGTGCGATGTGTGTTTCCAGCGTCTCGACGAGTTCGGGTGATTCGTCGAGCGGATCGAGCACGCGCGCGAGATGCCGGCGCGCCGGTCCGGGCCGGGTGAGCTGGTATTCGAGGGCGAGATCCTGCATGCCGTAGGCACCGACGGGGCGTCCGAGCCGTCGCGCGAGATCGAGCAGTTCGTGGGCCTGCTTCGCCGCGATGGGTACTTCCCGGACGGGAGCGTGGACGAGAGCGATCGTGACGGACACACCCGCGACGGTCTCGATGCGTTGCCGGAACTCCTCGATCGCCTCGGTCGAGGGCGACTCGGGCAACAGGACGGTGCCGCCCTCGGGGCCGAGCATCGCGAGGTGGCGGCCCTCGCAGATCGCTTCGAGTTCGGTCTCGACCCGGCGCAGGGTCCGACGCGCGACGACCTCGGGCCGCACATGCGGATTGCGCTCGTCGGGATGACGGGTGAGCGAGACGGCCAGCACGGTGTAGGTGTCGGCGAGCACGAGACCCGAGCGTTGCGCGACCGTCGCGGCGTCCTGCCCGCTGAGCAGGGCAGTGACCAGCTCTTGCGCGGCGACATCGCGTTCGCGCCGGATGGCGTCGAGTTCGGCGACGAAACCGGTGGTCGCGGCGACGGTGACCTTCTCGAGCAGGGCCATCCACAGGCGGGACGCATCGGCAACGGAGGAGACATCGCCCTCCCGAGCCCGATCGGTGACCAGTTCCCAGCCGAGCCGGATGCCTTCGTGATAGATCCGGAGCATGTATTCGAGCCGGAATCCTGCGCGGGCCCATTGGGCGGCGCTGCTGCGCAGGTCGGCGAGTTCGGCGTCGGACGGCAGTTCTCCCGAATCGAGGAGATGGATCGCGATGCGCAGGCAGCGCACGGTGACCTCGGTGACGTCGCCGCGCAGCGATTCCCCCGGCCGGAGCGAACACGGAGCCACGTTGTCGGCGAAATGCGCCACGAGTTTGCGAGCCACCGCCGGCAGATCGCGCAGCGGAACGGACGCGGGTTTGCCGTCCACCAGGAACAGCGGGGCGTGATCACCGTCCCCCCGACGATCGCGCCCGGGCACCCGGACCTGATCCGTTACAGACATCCCTCGAACCCCCATCGAAGTGAGTAGATCTACATACGGTGCAGTAGAGAATCCGCCTCGGAGTGTGACACATGCAACCCCTGTGGCCGATTTTCCACACCATCCCGGTTACAGGAACCTACCTGCCGGCGATCACCCGCCGGATCTCTCAGCCCAGTGTCTTCTTCTGCACCTTGCCCATCGCATTGCGCGGAAGGTCGCTCACCAGGCGCACCTCCCGGGGCCGCTTGTGGACGGACAGTTGTTGCGCGACAAGGTTTATCAGTTCCTCCTCGTCGGCCTCCGGGCCGCCGGCCGCGGGCACCACGAACGCGACGATCCGCTGACCGAGATCCTCGTCGGGCAGCCCCACCACGGCCGCCTCCCGCACGGCAGGATGCCCGAGCAGGGCCGTCTCGATCTCTCCCGCGCCCACCCGGAACCCGCCCGTCTTGATCAGATCGGTCGACTCCCGGCCCACGATGCGGTGGAATCCGTCCTCGTCGACGACCGCCACATCACCGGTGACGAACCATCCGTCCTCGGTCCACGCCGACGCGGTGGCCTCGGGCCTGTTCAGGTAACCGTCGAACAGCATCGGCCCACGTACCTGCAGGACACCGATGCTCTCCCCGTCGTGGGGCACGTCGCGGCCCTGCGTCGTCGCGCAGCCGTGTCTCCACACCGGCCACGGGCGTACCGACCCAGCCGGGGCGGCGCTCGCCGTCGACCCGCGTGCTGAGGGTCAGCATCGTCTCGCTCATACCGTACCGCTCGATCGGGACGAGGCCCGTGAGCTCACGCAGTCGTTCGAAGACCGGCACCGGCAGCGGTGCGCTGCCCGAGACGAGCAGTCGCGCACCGCTCAGCGCGCGGGCGGATTCCTCGTCCTCGACGACGCGCGTCCACACCGTCGGCACCCCGAAGTACAGGGAACCCCGCGCTTCCGCGTAGGCCTTCGGCGTCGGCCGGCCGGTATGGATCAGTCGGCTGCCCACGCGCAGCGCACCCACCACTCCGAGCACGAGTCCGTGCACATGGAACAGCGGAAGTCCGTGCACGAGCGTGTCGCGCTCGGTCCAGGCCCACGCCTCGGCGAGCGCGTCGATGCCGGCGGCGATCGCACGCCGGCTCAGGAGCACGCCCTTCGGGGCACCGGTGGTACCGGAGGTGTAGAGCACGAAGGCGATTCGCGACGGGTTCGGCTCCGGCAGATGATGCCAGTCGCGGGCGTGCAACCGGACCGGCAGTACCGGCAGTTCCGGGACGTCGGGATGCTGTCCCTCGGGGGCCGGACCGAGCCAGGCCTGTGCGCCCGAATCGGTCAGGATGTGTGCGAGTTCGGCCGGCCCCGAATCCGGAGGCACCGGCACCACGGTCGTCCCGGCGAGCAGAGCGCCCGTCACGGCGACGACGGTGGTCGCGCCGGGAGTGGCGAGCACGGCCACTCGATCGGCCCGTGCCACCCGCGCGGCGACCGCGGTCGCCGCGCCGAGCAGATCGCTGCGGGAGAAGGTGTGACCGTCGATACGAACGGCGTCCGGGAGATCGTCGCCGCGCGCGACGGCCAGCGGGTTCAGCGAACGAAGCAGTGCAGACACAGCAGCCACGATCCCATATCGCGCCGCACTCCCATCGGGGCGGTCAGGTGCGGACGTCGCCGCGCGTCGCCGACACCGATGCCCGCGTGAGGTGCGGCGGGGGAAGCACAGTGGCCAGGACCGCGCCCAGCAGCATCCCGATCAGGATCGCCACGCCGTGCGCGTCGCCCGCGACCACGAGCACCACGCCGAGAACGAAGGTCGCCGCGGAGGCGACGAGCAGCGGGCGTGTCGCCCCGACGACCGGCCAGAGTCCCGCGAGGGTCGCGGCCGACGCGAGCGTCGCGCCGGTCGTTCCCGCGCCGTCGGACGGGAAGACGAAGGTGGTGAACAATCCCCACAGCAGCTGACCGACCACGAACAACCCGATCGCCCGGTACCACCCCCACACCCGCACGATCGCGACGGAGACCACCGCGAGCAGCACGAGGTTCACCACGGTGAGGAGCACTCCGCCGTCCTCGACCAGTCCGGCGGCGAGGACGCGCCACCACTCCCCCGCATCGCGGGTGCGGACGGGTTGCCGCCTGAAGAGGTCGAGCAGTTCCGGGAAGATCAGCCGGG
>NZ_AJVB01000018.1:0-24503 GCF_000278445.1 Rhodococcus sp. R1101 | reverse complement strand
AGAACGTGACGGGCATCCTGGCCGAGCGCAGCGACCAGGTCAACGCGCTCATCGTCGACGCGAACGCCCTGTTCGGCGAACTGAGCCTGCGCCGCGACGCCATCACCGAACTGATCGCGAACATCTCCTCCGTCTCGCGTCAGCTCACCGGGCTCGTGCAGGACAACCAGGCGCAGATGGCACCGACACTCGAGAAGCTCAACCTCGTGACGGCGAATCTGCAGGCGAACAAGGAGAACATCGCCGGGGCGCTCGACGGCCTGGGCCCGTACATCAGCGCGCTCGGGGAATCCGTCGCCAGCGGACCGTTCTTCAACGCCTACGTGTCCAACATCCTGCCGGCGCCGTGGTGGAAGGCCATCGTGGACAGCCAGGTCGCGCCCGATCTTCTCCCCGGGGATCTCCAGGACGTGATCCCGGACGGGCCCCCGACGATCAAGAGGGACGGCGAATGAGTACCGATACCGCCCCGACGACCGCCCGCCGTCGCCCACCCCTGCTGGTGCCGGCGATCATCGGTGCCGTCGCCGTGCTCGTGCTCGGCGCCCTCGCCGTGTTCGCCCTGCCGGACCTCGGCAAACGTACGATCCACGCCGAATTCGCGTCCACCAGCGGCCTGTACGAGGGCGACGACGTGCGGGTGCTCGGCGTCTCGGTGGGGCGCATCAGCGACATCGAACCCCGCGACGACCTCGTACAGGTGACGATGAAGGTCGACGCCGGCGTCGAGATCCCGTCCGACGCGAGTGCCGTCGTCATCGCGCAGAGTCTCGTCTCGGCGCGCTTCGTCCAGCTCACCCCTGTGTACTCGGGTGGCCCGACGATCGAGGACGGCGCGACGATCCCGATGCAGCGCACGGCCTCTCCGGTGGAGTGGGACCAGATCAAGACCGAATTGATGCGATTGTCCGAAGCGCTCGGTCCCGAGGAACTCGATCCGCAGGGATCCCTCGGCCGGTTCATCGACACCGCAGCCGAGAATCTCGAGGGCAACGGGCAGACCGTGCGCGAGGCCCTGCGGGAGTTGTCGGACACGATGCGCACGCTCTCGGAGGGGCGTACCGATCTGTTCTCGACGATCCGCAACCTGCAGACCTTCGTGTCGGTCCTCTCGTCGAGCAACGAACAGATCGTGCAGTTCGGCGGTCGTCTCGCGTCGGTCTCGGATGTGCTCGCACAGAGCTCCGACCAGCTCGGTGTCTCCTTGTCCGAGTTGAACATCGCCGTCGGCGACGTGCAGCGGTTCGTGCAGGACAACCGGGCCGGGCTCACCGAATCGGTGGAGCGGCTGGCCGATGCGACCGAGGTGCTGGCCCGCAAACGTCCCGAGATCGAGCGGGTGCTGCACTCCGGCCCGACCTCCCTCGCGAACTTCTACAACATCTACAAGCCGGCACAGGGTTCGCTCACGGGCGCACTCGCGATCAACAACCTTGCCAACCCCGTCGAGTGGATGTGCGGGTCGGTCGCGGCCGCCGCGAACGCGACCTCCGAGCGCAGCGAGGAACTGTGCCGCCAGCAACTCGGCCCGGTGTTGTCGTCCATCAATGCCAACTACCTTCCGCTGCTGGTCAATCCGCTCGCCGGTGTGCAGGCCTTCCCCGGCGACATCGTCTACACCGAACCCTGGCTCGAGGAGGCGTCGGCAGGTCGTGGCACCGCGCCCGAGCCGTCGTCCTCGGAGACCGCGTCGCCGGTCGACGGGATCCTCGGTGGCCTGCCGTCGCTGCAGGTCCCGCAGGATCTGGGTTCTCTGCTGCAGCCGGGAGGAGGGCGATGACCGGCCGCTCGATGTTCCGCCGTCTCGGCGTCGCGGCCACCGCGGTCGCGGTGAGCACGACGCTCACCGCCTGCGAGTGGGACGGACTCAACTCGATTCCCATGCCCGGCAGCGCCGGACGCGGGGAGGGTGCCTACGAGGTGCAGATCCAGATGCCCAACGTGACCACCCTGACCCAGAATTCACCCGTGCGCATAGACGACGTCACCGTCGGTTCGATCTCGGGAATCGAACTCGAGGGCTGGCATGCGCTCGTGACGATCTCCCTCGACGAGGACGTGGTGGTCCCGGCCAACTCGCTCGCGCGGATCGGTCAGACGAGCCTGCTCGGATCCCAGCATCTCGAACTCGTCCCGCCCGTCGGCGAACCCCCGCAGGGCAGACTCGAGGACGGCGATCTCATCCCGCTCGAACGCGCCGATGCGTATCCGACCACCGAGCAGACGCTGTCGTCGCTGTCGGTGGTGCTCAACGGTGGTGGGCTCGCGCAGATCAACGACATCACCACCGAACTGAACGCGGCACTCGTGGGCCGGGAGGACTCGATCCGGAACCTGCTGCCGCGCCTGGACGAACTGGTCTCCACTCTCGACACGCAGCGCGGCGACATCATCGCGGCGTTGGAGGGCATGGACCGGCTGGCCGCGACCGTCGACGACCAGAACGCGACACTCGTCCGCGCCCTCGAGGAGTTGCCGCCCGCGCTGGAGGTGCTCTCGGATCAGCGTTCGAACCTCACCGCCGCGATGAGTTCGCTCGGTGAACTGAGCACCGTGGCGAGCCGGATCGTCGAGACCTCGAACGACGATCTGAAGGCGAACCTCGAAGGCCTCGCACCGACGTTGAAGGCCCTGGCCGACTCGGGCAGTGCCCTGACCGAGGTGCTCGGTGTGCTGCTCACCTATCCCTTCCCGCAGGCGGGTATCAACAACATCATCCGCGGCGACTACGCGAACCTCGCGATGACGATCGACCTCACCCTCGACCGCCTCGACCTGAACTTCCTGTCGGGGACGCCGCTCGCGGGACGCCTCGCCGGCCCGGAAGGAATCCTCGGCCGCGACGCGGGACTCGCCGCACAGGCGACGGACCCGTTCCGCGCACCGCTCGAACCACCCCCGCCGCCGCCTCCCGGTCCCGAAGGGAAGCTGACGATTCCCGGTATCGGGGAGATCACCATTCCCGGCCTGCCTCTGGGGGTGCCCGCGCCATGATGCTCACGCGGTTCGTCCGCATCCAGCTCACGATCTTCGCGATCCTCACGGTCGTCGGACTCGTCGTGATGTCGCTGATGTACGTGAAGTTGCCGGCGCTGTTCGGGATCGGACGGTACGAGATCGTCGTCGAACTGCAGTCGACCGGCGGTCTGTATCCGCACTCGAACGTCACCTATCGCGGAAACACCGTCGGCACCGTGCGGAGCGTCGCCCTGTCGCCGACAGGGGTCGAGGCGTTGCTGTCCATCGACAGCGACGCGGAGATTCCCGCCGACGTGGACGCGGCGGTGCGCAGCGTCTCGGCCGTCGGCGAACAGTACGTCGATCTCGTGCCCCGAGCCGAAGGTGCGGATGGTGAGCGTCTCACCGACGGCGACGTGATCCCGGCCGACCGCACGAGCGTGCCGCAGGAGGTCGGTGCCCTGCTCGACCAGGCCGACGTGTTGCTCGCCTCGATCAGCGACACCCGGCTGCAGACCGTGGTGGACGAGGCGTTCGCCGCGTTCAACGGTTCCGGACCCGAACTGCAGGAACTGATCGACTCGACACGCCTGTTCGTCCAGGAGGCCTCGGCGAACAGCGCCGAGACACGACAGCTGATCGATCAGATCGGTCCGTTGCTCGACACGCAGGTGGTCACGAGCGATGCGATCCGGTCGTGGACGCGTGACATGGTCACCTTCACCGACCGCCTGCGCGAGAGCGACCCCGACCTGCGGGCCCTGCTCGACGTCGGGCCGGGTGCCGCTGCCGAAACCGAATCCCTGTTGCAGGAACTGAAACCGACCCTGCCGTTGCTGCTCGCGAATCTGGTGAGTGTCGGCGAGGTGGGCGTGGTGTACAACGCCGGCATCGAGCAGATCCTGGTGCTGTACCCGCCGATGACGACGGCTCTGATCACGGCCGCCGGTGCCGGCCCGCCCGAGGACGGCGCCGTGGTGGACTTCCACCTGCAGGTCAACGATCCGCCGCCGTGCCTGGCAGGCTTCGTGCCGCCGGAGCAGTGGCGCAGTCCGGCCGATACCTCCGTGGTCGACACACCCGGCGACATCTTCTGTCAACTGCCACAGGATTATCCGAACGCGGTCCGCGGTGCCCGGAACGTGCCGTGCATGGAATATCCGGGTCGTCGGGCACCGACACCGGAGATGTGCCGCACCGGATACAGCCCTACCTATTCGGACAATCCGTGGACCGGACCGCCGACACCGGTGGCCTCGGAGAACGTCGCACCCACACCCGCTTCCTACGGTGAGCGCGGCGACACGGCTCCCGCCGGGGTCGCGGCGCGACGGATCGATCCGCAGACCGGGACGTACATTGGTCCCGACGGCACCGTGTACACACATGCCGACCTCGGTGGAGATCGGAGCTTGGAGAGTTACATGAAGGCGCAGCAGGGCTGATGACGGACGAGATCGACAAGAAGACGAAGCCGGCATGGGCGAAGCCGGTCGCGGTGATCGCGTCCGTACTGGTCATCGCGCTCGTCGCGGCCGGTGCCTGGCTCATCGTCGACAGGCAGTCCGCGAACGAACGCGACGAGAAGCGGGAGGCGTACCTGCAGGCCGCGCGGCAGACGGTGCTCAACCTGACCACGATCAGCGCCGATTCCGCCGACGCCGACGTCGCACGTCTGCTCGAAGGCGCGACGGGCGACTTCGAGGCCGAGTTCGAGGGCCGCGAAGGACCTTTCGTGGAGGTCGTGCAGCAGGCCGGGGTCGACACCACCGGTGAGGTCCTCGAAGCGGGAATCCAGAACGAGGACGGCACGTGCGCGTCGTCGCTCGTCGCTTCCCGTGCGATGGTGAGCAACGCCGATCAGGCCGAACCCGAAGCACGCGATTTCCGTCTGCGGGTGACGATCTGCGACGAGAACGGGAAATTGCTGGCATCGAAGGTGGAGTTCGTGCCGTGACCGACGAGAAGGACGATCGCGTGACGCTCGACAAGACGACCGACGAAGCCGTGTCGGGTCAGGCTGTGGACACGGGCGGCGGATCCACCACCGCGGAGACTCCCACCCCCGACGCCCCTGCCTCGGACCCCACATCGGATTCGCAGACCTCGTACCTTCCGCACATCGCGATCGGATTGTCGATCGTGGCGCTGGTTTTCGCGGTCCTGGTGGGTTGGCTCGCCTACGGTGCCGTCCAGCAGTCCGCCGCCGAGACGGCGCGGACCGAGGCGCGGGTCGCGGCGGAGGAACAGGCGGTCGCGATGCTCGCCTACACCCACGACCAGGTGGACGCGCAGATCGAAGCCGCCGCGGAAGGCCTCACCGGCGACTTCCGCGACGAGTACACGAATCTGATGAAGAACATCATCGCGCCGGGCGCCAAGGAGAAAGCGATCAGCGTCCAGGTGAGCGTGCAGGCGTCCTCGGTGGTCTCCGCCGACGCCGACAACGCCGTGACCCTGCTGTTCCTCAACCAGATCACGACGAGTTCGGAGAACCCCGAAGCGGTGAGCAGCGGCAGCCGGGTGCGCGTCGAACTCGAAAAGCAGGACGGACGCTGGCTCGTCGGCCGCCTGACTCCGATCTAGGAGCCGAGGGCCGTCAGGACGGGTCGGGTTCGCCGACCTCGTCGGGCGCGATCAGGGCGCGCCCGGCAGCGCCGGTGTTGGCGAGAGTGTCGAGGAACGAACGAGCCCAACGATTCACGTCGTGGGTGAGTACCTGACGGCGCAGGGCTCGCATCCTCTTGCGACCGTCCTCGCGCGGCACCTCGATCGCCGCCTGGATCTTGTCCTTGACGTCGTCGAGGTCGTGCGGGTTGCACAGGAGGGCCTGGCGCAGTTCGGCTGCGGCACCGGTGAATTCGCTGAGCACCAGCGCGCCGCCGAGATCGCTGCGACATGCGATGTACTCCTTGGCGACGAGATTCATGCCGTCGCGCAGCGGGGTCACCAACATGACGTCGGCAGCGACGAAGAACGCGATGAGCTCGTCGCGGGGACGGGGCGGTGGATGTAGTGCACCACCGGGCGTCCCACCTCGGCGTACTCGCCGTTGATGCGGCTGACCGTCCGCTCGATCTCGCCGCGCATGTGGACATAGGAATCGACGCGTTCCCGGCTCGGGGTGGCGAGCTGCACCATCACGGTGTCCTTCGGGTCCATGCGGCCCTCGGCGAGAAGTTCGTGCACCGCATCGAGCCGCACGTCGATGCCCTTCGTGTAGTCGAGCCGGTCGACACCGAGCAGGATCTTCTTCGGATTGCCGAGTTCCTTGCGCAACGCCTTGGCGCGGTCGCGGATCGCCTTGCTCCGCGACTGCTGGTCGAGCCGGCCCGACTCGATGGAGATGGGGAAGGCGCCCACGCGCACCGACCGGAAGCCGACCTGGACCACGCCGAGCTTCGACCGGATGCCGATGTTGCCGCGCGAGGTCTGCGCTCCCGCCAGACGTCGTGCGAGGTACAGGAAGTTCTGTGCACCGCCGGGGAGGTGGAAGCCGATGAGATCGGCGCCGAGGAGCCCCTCGACGATCTCGGTGCGCCACGGCAACTGCATGAACAGTTCGATCGGCGGGAACGGGATGTGCAGGAAGAACCCGATCGTCAGGTCGGGGCGAAGCATCCGCAGCATCTTCGGCACCAGCTGCAGCTGGTAGTCCTGGATCCAGACGGTCGCGCCCTCCGCGGCGGCCTCGGCGGTCTCCTCGGCGAAACGCCGGTTGATCTCGACGTAGGAGTTCCACCATTCGCGCCGGTACTCCGGCCGCACGATCACGTCGTGGTAGAGCGGCCACAGGGTGGCGTTGGAGAACCCCTCGTAGTAGTCGGCGATGTCCTCGGTGCTCAACCGCACCGAATGCAGGGTGAGGCCGTCCTCGACGATGATGCCGGACTCGGCGTCGGCCACGCCGGCCCAGCCGACCCAGGCACCGTTGTTCGACCGCAGGATCGGCTCGAGCGCGGTGACGAGCCCGCCGGGGCTGCGCTTCCAGCGGGTGGTGCCGTCGGGAAGCCGTTCGAGATCGACCGGCAGGCGATTGGCGACGACCACGAAGTCCGACCCGGCATGCGAGTCATGGTTCCCCGCTGCGTCCGCTTCGCCTGCTGTCACGTTCTGGTCCTCTTTCGGCCGGGTGGTGTGGTGCTCGTCAGTGCTTGTCGCTGGGGCCGATGCCGAGCATCGCCAGCAGCATGCGGCATTCGTCCGCGTTCTCTGCGTAGGCGGCGACGACTCGCTGCGCCTGTCGTGCGGTTTCGTCGGCGACGGGTTCGAGATCCTCGTCGGCGATGTCGTTCGCGGTGGTCGGGTCCGCGGCCATGATGTCCTCCCGGGGTCGCTGCTCTGTGCGAGCACGCATCGTCCTTCGACTCTAGGAGAATCGGACAGCTCGCCGCCACCCGCCTTCCGTGGACCGTCCTGGCACGGTCCTGCAGTTCTTCGTCGCGGTACCGTAGGACGGTCGTGTGTGAGCGCAGCGCCCCGTGTACGTGCGGCGTGTACTCGCAGGACACGACGTCATGGCGCCGGCCCGCGGCGCACCACCGCGCTTTCGTCGAGGAAGGTATTCATGCCCATCGCCACCGTGAACGGCATCCCGCTGAACTACCAGGTCAAGGGGACGGGTGATCTCGTCGTCCTCATCATGGGCACGGGCAGTCCGGGACGCGTGTGGGACCTGCACCAGGTGCCCGCGCTCGTGAAGGCCGGCTACCGGGTCGCCACCTTCGACAACCGCGGCATCGCGCCGTCGGGCGAGAGCCTCGGCGGGATGACCATCGACGACCTGGTGAAGGATACGGCCGGGTTGATCGAACTGCTCGGCGGTCCGGCCTATGTGATCGGCACGTCGATGGGTGCGCGTGTGGCGCAGGAGCTGGCGCTCGCCCGCCCGGACCTGGTCCGCAAGGCCGCCTTCCTCGCCGGGCACGCCCGCATGGACCAGTTCCAGCTGACGCTCACCGAGGGGGAGCGGCAGCTCTACGACAGCGGTGTCGAGTTGCCGCCGAAGTATCAGGCCGCCGTGACGGCCGTGATGAATCTGTCGCCGGCGTCGCTGGCCGACGAGCACACCGCTCGCGACTGGCTGGACGTCTTCGAATTCAGCGGCGGAAAGGTGTCGGCGGGTGTGCGCGCGCAGCTCGGCATGGACCGCGACTTCGACCGGCGCGCGGCCTACCGGGACATCACGGTGCCGTGTCTGGCGGTCGGGTTCGCCGACGACCGGATGATCCCGGCCTACCTGTCGCGCGAGGTGGCGGACGCCATCCCGGGTGCGCGTTACGAGGAGATCCCGGACGCGGGGCACTACGGCTATCTCGAGCGGCCCGAGGCGGTCAACAAGATCCTGGTGGACTTCCTGGGTTCGTAAGGGAGCTCCGCAGAGGGAATTCGTAAGCGGGCGCGGTGGAATCGGCGACGATCCACCGCGCCCGTCGTCTGTGGACTGCGACGAGGGTCCTTGCGCTCGGGACGTCCCTGCGGACCGTCGGGCACTGGTACGCTCACCGAACAAAGGTTAGCCTGGGCTACCTTCGAGTCTCGTACGAACCGATCACGGGCCGCTCCGGCCCCCTAGTACGAAAGTTGAGTGATGACCGACCGTTCCAGCCTTGTCGCCGATGACGCGGGGAGGTCGGAGGGCAACTCGCAAGGAGACGTCTTCGACCTCGTCGGTATCGGTTTCGGCCCCTCGAATCTGGCGCTCGCGATCGCCGTCGAGGAGCACAACACCGACAATCCCTCCGCGGCGATCCGGTCACGCTTCTTCGAACGGCAGTCGGCCTTCGCCTGGCACCCGGGCATGTTGCTCGAGGGCGCCACGATGCAGATCGCGTTCCCCAAGGATCTGGTCACCTTCCGCAACCCCACCAGCTCGTACAGTTTCTTCTCCTACCTGCACGATCGTGGCCGTCTCGTGGACTTCGTCAATCACCAGACGTTCTTCCCCACGCGCCACGAGTTCCAGGACTACCTGCAGTGGGCGGCCACGCGTGTCGACGCCGACGTCCGCTACGGGACCGAGGTGGTCTCGGTCGAGACCGTCCACAACCACAACGGGGTCGCCGACCTCTTCGCCGTCCGGACCGCCGATGGAAACGTCGTGTATGCGCACAGCATCGTGGTCGGGGTCGGGTTGCGCGCCCGCCTCCCGAAGTGGGCGACCGCGTCGGCCCGCTGCTTCCACAACCACCACTTCCTCGTCCACATCGAAGACATGCCGGAGCCGCAACACCAGCGCTTCGTGGTGGTCGGTGCCGGACAGAGCGCCGCCGAGGTCGTGCAGTACCTGCACACGCACTACCCGCACGCCGAGGTCCACAACATCTTCAACCGCTTCGGATACAGCCCCGCCGACGACAGCCCGTACGCGAACCGCATCTTCGACCCGCAGGTCGTGGACGAGCTGCATGCGGCCCCGCTGTCGGAGCGAGAGCGTCTGCTCGCCCTGCACCGCAGCACCAACTACTCGGTCGTGTCCCCGGAACTCATCGAGGCCCTGTACGCGACCGAGTACCGCGAGCGGGTCAGCGGCCGCCGCCGCCTGTTCCTGCGTCGTGCCTCGGAGGTCGTGGCGGCGATCGAGAACGACGGAGGGGTCACCGTCGAGGTCCGCAACAATCTCGAAGGTGACATCGAGACGCTCGAGTGCGACGCGGTGGTCCTCGCGACCGGCTTCGAACCGACATCCCTGCAGCCGCTGCTCGGCGATCTCGCGCCCGAATCTCCCGTCCTGTCCGTCGCCCGCGACTACCGTCTGCCGCTGCTCGAGGGCATCACGGCCGACATCTACCTGCAGGGCGGCACCGAGAAGACACACGGTCCGACCGCGTCGTTGCTGTCCAACGCAGCAATCCGCGCGGGGGAGATCCTGACCTCGATCGTCGAACGCCGGGAGCTTCGCCTGCCCGGAGCCGGGGGCGGAATCGACGAGCTTGGTAGGATATCGGACCATCACACCTACGCAACAAGTGAGGCGAGATGAGCACGAATCCATTTGACGACGAAGACGGCCGCTTCTACGTCCTCATCAACGATGAGGAGCAGTACTCGCTGTGGCCGACCTTCGCCGAGGTTCCGCAGGGGTGGCGGGTGGTATTCGGCGAAGAGTCGCGCGCCGCTTGCGTCGAGTACGTCGAGCAGAATTGGACCGACATGCGTCCGAAGAGCCTTCGCGACGCAATGGAAGCCGACGAGAAGGCCCGCCAGGGCAGCTGAACGCTTCCGTCAGATCCGCCGAGAGTCACGCCCGCGCCGAAAGCGCAGCGTGGCTCTCGTCGTTTGCACGGACGATGCGGCCTCCCGGCCCGACGACCCCTGCGAAGTGACGGGGATCGGACCCGTCGCCAGCGGACCCGACCCGATCGGGCCGGTGGGTATCGGTCCTGTTGCGATCGGTCCCGTCGCGATCGGGCCTGTTGCGATCGGTCCGGTTCCGGGAGCGGTGGGTATCGGTCCGGTATGCAGCGACCTCACCGGGATCGGACCCGTGGCGGGCCCCGGCGCCGGTCGCCACACCGGGCGGTTCTTGTCGAGCCGGATCCGGGGGATCCGCCGCAGTTGCGGGCGGCGCAGCGCGCCGACCCGGAGGAGACCCCGGGGGTTCCGGGTGCGGCGGGCGAGCCATTCACCGAGCGTGACACCGGCAGCGAGCGCACAACCTATCCCGAACGCCGAGAACAGCGCCGTCATGCCGGTGGACATCTGGTTGCGGAGCATGGCGTAGAGGCCGCGGTACAGGGCGAGACCGGGCAGTAACGGCGTGATGCCGGCGACCGCGACGACCAGCGGCGGCGTGAGCGCGCGGCGGGCCATCAGACCACCCGCGAAACCGATGGTGGTCGCGGCGAGGGCCGACGAGATGATGGGGCCGAGCGACAGTCCGAGCGCGAGCTGGTAGCCCAGGCTGCCGGTGGCGCCGGCAAGCGCGGCGACCGTGAGGGCCCGACGCTCGGCGTAACAGGCGAGGGCGTAGAACAGCGCAGCCGCGGCGCCGGCGAGGATCTTCGTCGGCAGCTGCGTGAGGTCGGGTAGGGCTTCGTAGCTGATGAGGGGAAGTTCGGCGCCGAACACCGAGGCGATCCGCAGGGTCGTCGCGACGCCCGCGATGATCCCGCCCGTCATCATCAGCACCTCGAAGAAGCGCGCCGACGCCGTGATCGGGGCACCGGTGATGGCGTCCTGCACCGAACCGACGAGCGACAGCCCGGACAGCAGCACCGTCACCCCGGCCGCGATGATCAGTCCGGGGGAGACTTCGACGCCGATGGTCTCCCGTATGCCGTACAGCGTGATCGCGGGAGCCGTGGCGATGATGCCGCCCACCAGGTGCTGGAAGAAGAACGGCAGGCCTGCCGCATTCAGTTTGCGGTTGACGCGGTCGATGACGAAGGTCGAGCCGAAGGCGACGAGAGCGACCAGCGCGTCGCCGCCGAGGAGCACGGCGATCGACGCGGCCATGGCCGACCACGCGATCGTCGCCACCCAGCGGTTGTACGGATGCGCCTTGGTGGTGATGGCGAGCAGTTCCTCGTGCGCCTGTGCGGGGGAGATCGCGTCGCGGCGGATGCGGCGGGTCAGGCGGTCGACAGCCGCGAGTCGCGTGAAGTCCATCGAGCGGTAGTGCACCACCCGCATCGTGCTCGACGGCGGCATCGTCGGTCCGCGATAGGCCGACAGCACGATCGAGTTGTAGGTGACATCGACGTCGCACTGCGCCAGACCGTAGGTGGCGGCGACGAACCGCACCTGCTCGGCGGTGTCGATCGCACCCGTGCCCGAGGCGAGAAGAACCTCACCGACGCGCACGGCGACGTCGAGTGCCTCGGCGACCACCGCATCGTCGGTCAGATCGATCGGCTGCAGTGGGGCCGGTGCTTCGGTGACCGCGTCGATGGTCGCGCGGCGGGTACCGAGAACCCGATCGAGGAAGTCGTCGAAGCGGATCACCGTCCGCGGCCTCCGGTACGGCTGGGGGAAACGGAGAAGGCGGGCATGGAATCCACCGTAACGAAGGCGGGTGGGTGCGCGCCGAGAGTGTGACGCGCTATATGATGGCGTCGCTCACGGGTCGTCCGCGGCCTCCGAGTTCAGTGCCTCCTTAGCTCAGTGGTAGAGCACTCGCCTTGTAAGCGAGCGGTCGTCAGTTCAATCCTGACAGGGGGCTCCACCGAGGTCTCTCCGTGCTCGGCACGGCAGGCCCGTCGCGTACAGCGCGCGGGCCTGTCTCATGCGGTGGTGCTGTGAACCGCTGCGAAGATCACGAAGACGGCGAACAGTGCCGCAGCACCCAGACACGCACCGACCAGAGCCTCACGAGGATTCGTCGCCGTGCCCTTGTCGACACGTTCGAGACCGACCCACCCGCACACCACGGCGACCAGCCCGACAGGGATCGCGACGAAGTCGCCGATGACGGGGACGAACGCGAAGACGAGGGCGACGATCCCTGCGATCAGTGCCGCAGTCCCGGCACCGTTGCGCGGAGGAGGGGGAACGGGCGGAGCCGGGGGAACGGGTAGATCTTCGTGCATGGGGCCTCCGCTCGCAGGTCGGTACTCGGCTGTCGTCCCGGGGTTGTCAGGCCTCGAACAGCGACCGACCCCAATAGTCTTCACCCCCCGTTCCGGGTGGGCATGCGAAGACGGCCGACCCGACGTGCTGGATGTACTCGTTCAGTCCGTCGTGCCGTGCGAGTTCGAGTTGCATCGGCACGAACTGTTCGAGCGGGTTGCGGCAGAAGGCGACGAAGAACAGCCCGGCGTCGAGGTGGCCGAGTCCGTCGGATCCGTCGGTGAAGTTGTAGCCGCGTCGCAGGATCCGGATGCCCCCGAGATGCTGAGCGGACGCGAGTCGCACGTGGGCGGTGGCGGGAACGAACGGACCGTCCGGGCCGCTCGACTCGAGGTCGAGTTCGTCGAACTCGTTCGTCCGGCCGAGCGGTGCACCTTCCCGCTTGTCGCGTCCGATGACCGCTTCCTGCTCGCCCAGCACGGCCCGGTCCCACTGTTCGATGAACATCCGGATGCGCCGCGCCACCAGATAAGTTCCGCCCGCCAGCCATGCCTGGTCGTCGTCCGGCGCCACCCACACCGATTCGGTGAGGGCCTGCGGATCCTCGGCCTTGAGGTTGTTCGTGCCGTCCTTGAAACCGAACAGGTTCCGGGGCGTGGTCTGGGACGTCGAGGTGGAGGAGGTACGGCCGAATCCCAGCTGCGACCATCGCACCGAGGCCGTGCCGAAGGCGACCCGCGCGAGATTGCGGATGGCGTGGACCGCGACCTGCGGATCGTCCGCGCACGCCTGGATCGCGATGTCACCGCCACTGCGGGCCGGATCCAGGTTGTCGGCGGGAAAATGTGGAAGATCCACCAGCGCGGCGGGTTTCAGGTGGGCGAGGCCGAAGCGATCGTCGAACAACGACGGTCCGAAGCCGATGGTGAGAGTCAGCCGGGAGGCCGCCAGGTCCAGAGCCTCACCGGTATCGCTCGGCGGATGATGGATACCCTCGCCGGTCGCACCGTCCTCGGTGGCCTCGAGGCCCGAGGTCATCCGTTCGGCCATCGCGGTCCACGTCTTCAGCAAGGCGATCAGTTCGTCACGGTCGCGTGTGGTCACGTCGAAGGCGACGAAGTGCATGCGGTCCTGGGCGGGAGTGACGATCCCGGCCTGGTGCTCGCCCTGGAACGGGACCACACCATCGGCGGCCACGTTCTCCGGTGAGGGAGCGGTGACGCGGCCGACCACCGCACCGGTTCCGGCGAGCACGGCACCGGCACCTGCCGCGCCGAGCAACCGGCGGCGCGAGACGAGGGGAGAGGAGCCGGAGCCGGTCACAGGCCCGCCGCTTCCGCCACGACCCCTTGCACCCTGCTCACCTCGGCGGACAGTGCATCGATCAGTCGTGACAGTTCCTGACGCTGCGGTTCGGTGACCGTGTCGTACGAGACGAAACCGTCACCCACCCGGTATCGGGCCAGTGCTGCATCGAGATCCGCGAACCGGGCGTCGATGGCGGTGCCGAGTGCCGTGTCCTGTTCGTCGATGATCGGTCGCACTGCGGCGACGGCGGCCTGCGAGCCGTCGACGTTCGCCTGGAAGTCGTACAGGTCGGTGTGCGAGAAGATGTCCTCCTCACCGGTGATCTTCGACGTGGAGATCTCGTCGAGCAGACCCTGCGCGTCGCCTGCGATCCGGGTGGGATCGACGACGTAGTCCTCCGCGTTCACCAGGGCGGCCAGCTCTGCGACGTCGGCAGCGAGCCGGTCGGCGATCGTGCCGGTGTCGGGTTGCGGACCGGTCACCCACAGGTCTTTCTCGAGACGGTGGAAGCCCGTCCACTCCTGCCCCGGCTCGAGGTCGGCTTCGCGCAGGTCCAGACGCGGATCGAGATCGCCGAAGCTCTCCGCCTCGGGCTCGATCCGTTCGAAGTGGGTACGGGTGAGCGGAAACAGCCGCTTCGCCTCGCCGACGTCGTTCGCGTGGACCGCTGCGACGAACCCGCCGGTGGCGGTGACCAGCGCGTCGGCCTCGCTCCGGATGTAGCGGCGATACCCGTCGGCCGCCTCCGTGAGCATGTCCTCGGCGCCCGTCGCGGCCTGCGAATCGCCCGTCACGGTGAACGGTTGCCGGATGCCCTCGCCCGCCATGTCCGGCCGGCACGACAGTTCGTAGTCGCCGGGCTCGGGGATGTTCACGATGAGCTGCCGGGTCAGTCCCGGACCGATGTTCTCGACCTCGCCCACCGCACGATCCCCGGCCGCGAATACGTAGAACTCGGTGACCTTCGAACCGTTGTTGGTGACGGTGAACGTCGAATGCCCTGTGACACCCTCGGTGGCGGACACCTCACAGGACGAATCCGTCGCGGTCACCGAGACGGCTCCCGGGTCGGATGTCGCCTTCTCGGTGCACCCGGCGAGGACGAGCGGAAGCACAGCGGTCGACGCGAGGAAGCAGGTGGTGCGGCGCATCTACGAGAGCCTTTCGGGACGAGCGTGTGAGGTCGCGGCAAGAACGGGATCGGGTGGGTGGTTGCCGCTTCGGCTGCGGGATCGTGCGGGGACGCCGATGCCGCGCCGGACGATCGGGACGATCGCAGCCACCCCGGCGGCTGCGCCGCCGCGGCCGGACCGCACCCGCTGCGAGGCTCGAGGCGGCGCATCGACGGCGAACGGCATCATGAAGCGTTCCTGCTTAGGTGAGGCGAACCTTTGATATCGGAACGTCAACATACACCCGGGCGACACTGCTGCGGGAGGGGCTCCGGTCCACGAATGCACGGGAGTCGTCGGTCGACGGCCGGCGGACGGTGCTTCGGCCGATGTCCCGACGGAGCGGTGACCGGCGTGAGCATGCGGTCGTGCCGTTCGACGTCAGGTCCGCAGATCGACGCGGACGTGCGGGAGGGTCGGCGCATCCGTCTCTTCTTCCGCCCCACACGCGACAGCGTGGCTGTCGAGCGATGCGAAAGATCTGAACGGGTCGGATGTCAGGGCTGCACCGGGGGCCGGGGCTGCACCGGGTGTCAGGATTTCGAGGACTCGAATGCGTCCATGTCGACGAATATCAGCCGCCCGTCCTCGAGGGCCACGGCCCAGCGGCGCACCGGAGCCCAGTCGCGGCCCAGCTGGTCGCCCACCGCTTCCTGGGCAGGACCGAAGTCTTCGACGATCGTGCCGCGGCAGGCATCGTCGCCCGCGACACCCGCGCGTACGACGACCTTCGCGCCTACAGCAGGTTTCGGGGGAGTGTTCGAGGATCCGGCCATAACTCGAATCATGCCATCGAGAGAAAGGAACAACCGGAGAACAGGGATCATTCGCGCCGATATCACACGATAACCGGGTGAAATATCCGATTTGCTTGTTTCGGTCGTCCCGATACCACTTCGTCCACGCCGGGCGACGTGGACGAAGTGGACGAAGTGAAGGGGTCGGCGATCAGCGCAGCGCGAGCTTCGCGCGCGCCTGGTCGGCGAACTCGGAGTCGACCATGAGGTCGTAGCGGGTGGCCTCGATGCTCTTCCGCGAAACGAAGTCGCGGCGCCCGCCGGTGCTCCAGTGGGTGACGAAGCCGAGTGATCCTCCCCATACGGCACCGACGGCGACGGCGGCGAGGATCACGGCGGCCATACCGGTGGCCGGGAGGAGCAATGCCAGGAGCAGGCCGAAGAGCAGGCCGGTCCAGATGCCTGCGGCGGTACCGCGGAGCGCGGCCTTGCCGGTGGTCATCCGGCCTTCGATGTGTTCGACGGTGGTGACCCCCTGCCCGACGACGCGCAGGTATTCGACCGGAAAGCCCTCGTCGGACAGGTGGTCGATGGCCCGCTCGACCGCGTCGTAGGTGCGGTAGCTCTCGAGGAGGATTTCGGATTCGGCGTCGTGCACGGGTGCAGGCGCGTAGATATCTGTCATGCGTTCCCCTATCGTCGACAATTGGAACGATACGCTTATCGTAGCGTATCGTTTCGTAGTGTTTGATTCGGGGTCTTCTTTTCGGGAGACTCGGGAATCCTGCGGGTGTACGCCTGCGCGAGGAGGATGTGGACATGGTGGGCGAGGCCGAGGCGCAGTCCGTGGCAGTGACATCGCGACGTCCCGTCAAGGAGCGCGCCGGGACGGACGCACGCATCGTGAAGGCTGCGCTCGAGATCCTTCGTCTGCACGGCCCCAACCGCGTCACCGTCGAAGCGGTCGCGGCGCTGTCGGGGGTTGCGAAGACGACGATCTACCGGCGCTATGCGAATCGCGAGGAGATTCTCGACGCGGCACTGCATTCGCAGGTGGCCTCGCCGTGCGTTCCCGACGGGCTGTGTGTCTACGACCGCGTCAAGTGGACCCTCGAGCTGATCCGTCGTGGGCTGTCGAACGAGGTGGGCATGGGGAGCGTCAGCGCACTGCTCACCGACCAGGAACCGGGTGTCACGGAATCGATCCGCGAGATCATCAACGCCCGGAGCGAGGTCGTCGCAGACGTGCTCCGCACCGCGATCGACTCGGGCGCGCTGCGCAAGGACATCGACGTCGACACTGCCGTCTCGATGCTCGTCGGGGCGTACCTCGGCGCCTACCTGCGTCACGGCGAGGTGGGAGAGTCCTGGGCGGACGAAGTCGTCCACATCGTCTGTCCCGAACTCGAACCGGACACCGAGGTGCATAGGCCGTAGGCTCGACGACGTGACCGGGTCGAGTCGATGCGTCGTGGCGGTCGTGGGATCGCTCAACCTCGACCTGACGGTCGTCGTGGCGCGTGCTCCCGAAGAAGGTGAGACGGTGCTCGGCCGGCACCTGAGCACCTATCCGGGCGGCAAGGGTGCGAACCAGGCCGTCGGCGCGGCACGACTCGCTCCCACCGCCATCGTCGGTGCCGTCGGCAGCGATCACGCCGCCGACGTGCTCCGGGGCGTGCAGCAGAAGGCCGGGGTCGACACCTCCCACCTCCGCACCATGCCGGGACCGACCGGCCGGGCCGTCATCGTCGTCTCCGACGACGGGCAGAACCGGATCGTCGTCGTTCCGGAGGCCAACTCGCTGCTGAAGGCCGAGGACGTCACCACCGCCCTCGACGCCCTCGATCCCGCCGTGGTGCTCACCCAACTCGAGCTTCTTCCTGCGGTGACCTGGGCCGCCGCCCGATGGGCGCACGATCACGACCGCCGGTTCGTGCTCAATCCGAGCCCGGCCGTCGACCTGG
Organism: Rhodococcus sp. R1101; assembly: GCF_000278445.1. Taxonomy (NCBI): domain Bacteria; kingdom Bacillati; phylum Actinomycetota; class Actinomycetes; order Mycobacteriales; family Nocardiaceae; genus Rhodococcus; species Rhodococcus sp. R1101. Next base: position 6,854 of record NZ_AJVB01000018.1, on the reverse strand, counting down.
ACGACCATGTCCTCGCTGGCGCCGACCCGCTCGTGCTCAACGAGCAGGAGGCCCTGCACTACGCGAACCTTCCCGCAGGCACCCCTTTCGACGACGTCGTCACCCGCCTGCTCGGGCTGGTGCGAACCGTGGTGATCACCCGTGGCGGGGAGGACGTGGTCGTCGGAACCGAGGACGCGATCGAACACCTCCGGGTCCCGCAGGTCGACGTCGTCGATACGACGGGTGCCGGCGACCATTTCGCCGGCACCCTCGCCGCCCTGCTCGGCAACGGGGAGGACCTGTTCGCGGCAGCGCGCCGGGCGTCGGCCGACGCTGCACGGCTGGTCGCATCCCGGCGTGCCGACCGCTGAAGCAGCGGAGCACCACGTCAGGGTGGCGGAAGCAGTTCGCCCTTGCCGCTGCGGAGCCAGCGCCCGGGGAGCCGGCCCGCGAGATCGCCGAGCGGACCGACGGCCCCGCGCAGCAGCTCGACCGTTTCCTGCAGCATGTCGATGCTCGCGTTCATCTGCGAGATACCGGGTGCGAGGTGCGAGAGGGTCTCCGAGAGCGAGACGATCTGATCGAGCGGCCCGCCTTCGGCGAGCAGCCGTTCCAGGGCTCCCTGTTCGGAGAGCAGGACATCGAGCACGCCACCCTGGGTGAGGGCGCGCTCGACGACCCCGCCGGGCCGGATCGCCACGTCGACGATGCCGCCCGGTGCGGTGAGCCGTTCGACGGCACCGTCCTGGGCGAGCAGCCGTTCGAGCGGACCGTCGTGTGCCGTGAGGCGATCGAGCAGGCCGCCTTCGGAGACGAGACGGTCGAGGGCGCCGTCGTCGGCGAGGATCCGGTCGAGCGGGCCACCGGGTGCGGTGAGCCGGTCGACGGGTCCGCCCGGTGCGAGCAACCGGTCGAGCAGTCCGCCCGGTTCGGTGAGCCGATCCACGGTTCCGCCCGGTGCGAGCAGGCGGTCGAGCGGACCACCGGGACGCAGGGCGTGGCCGAGTCCGCGGTCCTCGGAGGTGAGCTTCGAGATCTGCTGCAGCAGCCCCACGGAACTGCGGGTGTCGGGCAGGCCGACCGCGCCGAGCGCCGAGTAGGTGGCGGGAGACACCGCGACCCGCACGGTACCGACGACCGTCTCGGCGACGCTCAGGGCGGTCTCGGCCGCGGTCAGACCCACACGCACCGGCAACACGAGTACGGACCCGAGGTTCATGGGACCGACTGTAACGGTCGGTGCCCGAGAACGTCAGTGCCCTAGAACGTCGGTGTCCGAGAACGTCAGTGCACGAGTTTGAGTCCCACGACGCACAGCACGATGCCCGCGATCAGAGCGATCTTCAGCAGTGATGCGGTCTCGGTGCCGGTGACCATCGCGTAGCCGACCGTGAGCGCGGCACCGATGCCCACCCAGATCGCGTAGGCCGTACCGACCGGCAAGGTGCGCAAGGCATACGCGAGTCCGGCCATGCTCAGGACGAGAGCGACGACGAACACCAGCGTCGGAGTGAGCCGGCTGAAGCCGGCGGATCTGCCGAGGGCGGTGGCCCATACGGCTTCGAGCACACCCGACAGGACGAGAACGATCCAGGCCATGACGTACAACGCTCCTGCACCGTCTTGTCGCTGGCCGGGTACGGTGCGCTCGTCCGGGAGGCCGACTACGGCCACCTTCATCCAGGTTAGGAATTCCGGGCGAGGATTGGCAAATTGCTCAGGACACACGCAACAGCTGTGATTCCTGCGCAACGACTGTGCACGAGCATCCGCCATCCAGCTCGGTGCATTCGAGAACGAGGGTGTGCCGCACGATCTCGAGATCGACGCAGTCGGGATCGGTGCAGTCCACCTGTGTGCCGGCATGGATCACGAGGGTGCCGTGGCAGTGGTCGAGATCGTGGTTGCACTGTGAGCACGTCATGACCCCTTGATAGCACTGCGGCCGGAGAGCGTGGTGAGGATGGGGCGTCGCGCTGTCCGGTTCGTCCGGTGAGCGGGCCTCGACGTCCCACGACTATCGTGAGCACGCACAACGAACGGATGCGACGACTCGGGGAGCAACCACATATGGGGATCGCGGACGTGGTCGGGAAGGCCGCGCGGAACGCGTGGTCGCTGTTCGCCGCCGACGGCATCGCGCCTCCCCACCGCACTCCCTCGGTGATCGTCGGGAAAGGCCACCACCGGACATTGCGACGTTTCGTACCGGAGAACGCCGGTCCTCCGGTACTGCTCGTGACCCCGCTCGCCGCGTCGCCCACCTGCTTCGACCTGATGCCGGGGCAGAGCCTCGTCGAGCACCTGCTCGCTCTCGGACACAGCGTCTTCCTCGTCGAGTACGGCGAGATGACCCCCGACGACCGCGACCTCGGGCTCGAATTCTGGATCGACGACGTGATCCCCGAAGCGATCGCCCGCACGTCCGAACTGTGCGGGAACCGCGAGGTGGACGTGGTGGCGTGGAGTATCGGGGGCACGCTGGCGATGCTCACCGCGGCGGCTCATCCCGCCCTGCCGATACGGTCGCTCACGGCCTTCGGCAGTCCGCTCGACTACTCCGCGATCCCGGTGATGGCGCTACCTCGGCTCCTCGGCCGGTTCGTCGCCGAACCCGCACTCGGTCTGCTCGACGCGGTCTTCGGCGGGATACCCGCACCCCTCGTGCGCACGGCCTACCGCCTCACCGCGATCGAACGCGAGATCCACCGCCCGTGGTTCGTGGCGACACATCTCACCGATGCCGAGACGCTCGCGCGGATGGAACGCGTCGACCGGTTCCAGGACGAGATCCACGGCTACGCCGGACGGGTGTTCCGTCAGCTCGCGACGAGCGTGACCATCGACAACGAGCTCGCCACCGGGCGTCTGCGGCTCGGCGACCGGGTCGTCGACCTCGCCGACGTTGCGGTACCGGTGCTCGCGCTCGGCGGCGAGGACGACGTGCTCGCCCCGATCCCGGCCGTGGAGCCCGTCACGAGGCTGCTCAGCGGCACGCAGGTGCGGTTCGTCCGCGTCCCGGGAACGCACCTCGGCATGCTCACCGGCAGCACCGCACGCGAGACCTCATGGCTCGAACTGGACGTCTTCCTGCGCGAATCCCACACGAACAGCAACGCGCCGGCCGCCACGCTTCCCGTCGAACAGGAAGTCGGGACGACCGGCGTGTGAGGCGTTGCGTCGCCCGGCCTGTCAATGCGTTCCGGCGACCTCGGGGGCCGACGTCTCCACCTCGTCCGGCTCGGGCTCCGCGGCCCGCCGGACGAACAGCGATCCGACGACGGCGATCACGGCGATCACCGCGCCCCATGTGAACGCTCCGTGGACACCGTCCGCGAGCGCGCCTGCGGGATCGTCGGCGCTCTCGGCGCCCGCGACCGTCGTGCGGGTCAGCACCGTGATGAACAGCGCCGTACCGGCCGCGCCGGCGACCTGCTGCATCGTGCTCACGATCGCACTGCCGTGGGAGTACAGCCGCCGCGGCAGCGCCCCGAGCGCCGAGGTCAGCAACGGCGAGAACATCAGCGCGAGACCGATGTTGAGCAGCACGTGCCAGGCGATGACCGTGCCGGTCGCGGTGGCCGCGTCGAAGGTCGTCATGCCCCACATCGCGACGCAGGCGATCAGCGCGCCCGGTGCGACCAGCGGCCGCGGACCGAACCGGTCGAACAACCGTCCGACGATGTAGCCGAGCAGACCCATCGCCAGGCCGCCGGGCAGCAACACCAGGCCGGTGGCCAGCGTCGACTGTCCCAGCACGTTCTGCAGGTAGATCGGCAGCAGGATGAGCGTGCCGAACAGCGACATCATGCTCACCGATACGAGCGCCACCGCCAGCGAGAATGCCGGCGTGCGGAACGCGCGCAGGTCGAGCAGGGCGCCGTCGCCGAGGCGGAGCTGACGCAGGACGAAGAGCGCGAGCGAGGCGAGTCCGACGACCAGTGGCAACCACGGCGGCAGCAGCGGATCGCCCTCGGCGGCCTCACCGAGACTGCTCAGACCGAAGACCAGACCGCTGAAGCCGAGCGCGGACAGCGCCACCGACGGGGCGTCGAGCGGCACCGGAACCGGTTCGGTGACGTTGCGGATCCAGCTCAGGCCGAGCGTCGTCGCGACGACCGCGATCGGCAGCACCAGCAAGAACATCCACCGCCAGCTCAGCTGGTCGAGCACGACGCCACCGATGGTCGGGCCGATCGCGGGTGCGACGGCGATGACGATCGAGATCACGCCCATCGTGCGCCCGCGACGCTCGGTGGGGACCAGGTTGAGCACCGTCGTGAACAGCAGCGGAAGCATCACCGCGGTACCCACGGCCTGGACGACACGGCCCAGCACGAGGACCGGGAAGATCGGCGCGATCGCGGCGATCAGGGTGCCGAGCAGGAAGCTGCCCATCGCGATCGCGAAGACCGTGCGCAGCGACAAGCGGGTGAGCAGATAACCCGTGATGGGAATGACGACGGCCATGGTCAGCATGAACGCCGTGGTGAGCCATTGGGCGGTGGCCGCGCCGACGTCGAACTCGACCATCAGTTTCGGCAGCGCGACGCTCATGATCGTCTCGTTGAGGATGACCACGAACGCGGCCCCGACGAGGACGGCGATCAGCAGACCGGCTCGCGGTGCGGGAGGACTCGGTGGAGTAGAGGACACGAGGACCTCAACGGGATACCGGTCGGAATTGTTCCGCCGGCATCCCGTGAACGGGAGATCAGTCCGGGACGTGCTCGCCGTGACCCTGTTCGCGGAGGGCGTCCTTGATCTTCTGCTGCGCGCGATCGAGCGATTCGGGCGACGGATCCTTGTCGGCCGTCGCGAAGTCGAAGTCGCCGAGGGAGTAGGCGGGGAAGACGTGCAGATGCAGGTGGGGGACTTCCAGACCCGCGATCATCAGACCGGCGCGCGGCGCGTCGAAGGCGGCGGTGACGGCGCGACCCAGGATGCGGGCGACCTCGTTCACCTTCGCCCAGAGGTCGTCGTCCACGTTCTGCCAGTGGTCGACCTCCTGCCGCGGCACCACCAGCACGTGCCCTTCGGTGAAGGGGTTGATGGTCAGGAACGAGACGACGTCGTCGTCCTGCCAGACGAAGCGGCCCGGCAGTTCACCGGCGATGATCTTGCTGAACACGGAAGCCATACCCGGAGGATAAAGGACACCGTGTTCACCGGAGGTGTTCCGTGACATCGGCTGCCGCGACGGTGAGGAGGGCAGCGATGTGGGCGTGTCGGGAGGTCGCGACGGCTCCTGTGCGGTGAGCGGTCGTATCGTCGGGCGCATGGGAGGAGAGGAGAACGTCCGGGAGGCGCCGCTGCGCGTACTCGTGGACGAACTCGTCACGCACGTCCTCGTAGGACTTCCCGTGGACCGGCGCACGGTCGTCGGGTTGTGCGGGCCACCGGGTGCCGGGAAGAGCCGTGCCGCGGCCCTGCTCGTCTACGCGCTGCGGTGCGCGGGGGTGTCCACCGGTCAGGTGCCGATGGACGGCTACCACCTGTCCAACCGCCAGCTCGACACTTTCGGTGCGCGCGACCGGAAGGGAGCACCCGACACCTTCGACGTCGCGGGTTTCCGCGACATGCTGAGCCGGGTGCGGCAGTGCCGCGACGAGACGATCTATGCTCCCGACTTCTCCCGGGCCCTCGACGAACCGATCGCGGCGGTGCATGCCGTCCCACCCGATGCGCGGGTGATCGTCACCGAGGGCAACTATCTGATGTTCGAGACCGGGGGATGGGAACACATCCACCCGCTGCTCGACCTCGTCATCTATATCGACGCGCCCCGCCGCACGCTCACGCGACGCCTCGTCCGGAGGCACCGCCACCACGGACGGGACGACGACGGGGCGCGCGAATGGGTGCGCACGGTCGATCTGCCGAATGCGGAAGCCGTCCAGCGCACCCGCTCCCGCGCCGATCTCGTGTGGAGACCGGTCCCGTAGTCTGTCCTGCGTGCGCGTACTCGTTATCGGCTCCGGTGCCCGTGAACATGCTCTGGCTCTCGCTCTGTCCCGCGACCCCGGCGTGACCGCCGTGCTGGCGGCGCCCGGCAATCCCGGTATCGCGAACGTCGCCGAGCTGTTCCCGGTCGACGCCGCCTCCGCCGGCAGTGTCGTCGCCCTCGCGACCGAGCAGAAGGCCGATCTCGTGGTGATCGGCCCCGAGGTTCCCCTCGTCCTCGGTGTGGCCGACGCCGTCCGCGCCGCGGGCATCCCCTGCTTCGGTCCGTCCGCTGCCGCCGCCCGCATCGAGGGGTCGAAGGCGTTCGCGAAGGACGTCATGGCCGCCGCCGGCGTGCGCACCGCCCACAGCGAGGTCGTCGACAGCCCTGCGACCATCGACGAGGCGCTCGACCGCTTCGGACCGACCTGGGTGGTCAAGGACGACGGTCTCGCCGCCGGTAAGGGGGTCGTCGTCACCACCGACCGCGATGCCGCCCGCGATCATGCTGTCGAGATCCTCGAGAACGGGCACCCCGTTCTGCTGGAGTCCTTCCTCGACGGTCCCGAGGTCTCGTTGTTCTGCCTGGTGGACGGTGAGACGGTCGTGCCGTTGCTCCCGGCGCAGGATCACAAGCGCGTGGGGGAGGGCGACACCGGCCCCAATACCGGCGGAATGGGTGCCTACACCCCGTTGCCGTGGCTGCCCGAGGGCAGCGTCGAGCAGATCGTCTCCGAGGTCGTCGAACCGGTCGCGGCCGAGATGGTGCGGCGCGGATGCGGCTTCTCCGGACTGCTCTACGCGGGTCTGGCGATGGGCGCCGAAGGTCCGGCCGTGGTCGAGTTCAACTGCCGCTTCGGCGATCCCGAGACCCAGGCCGTGCTCGCGCTGCTCGAGTCGCCGCTGGGTGAGGTCCTGAACGCGGTGGC
>NZ_AJVB01000017.1:0-25398 GCF_000278445.1 Rhodococcus sp. R1101 | reverse complement strand
CCTGATGTGCAAGGACTACCCCGCCGCGGTCGACTTCTACACCCGCGTCCTCGGTTTCGACCTCACCGACTACATCGTCTGGGACGGCGCGGACGCCACCTTCCTGCACTGCAATCCGCGGCATCACAGCCTGGCCTTGATGAACGAGTGCTTCAGCTTCACAGGCGGCGACTTCAACCATCTGATGATCGAAGTGGCATCCCTGGACGACGTGGGCCGCGCCTACGATCTCGTCACCGGTGCGGGGATCGCACTGCAGATGACCTTCGGCCGACATACCAACGACGGCGTCACGTCGTTCTACATGCGTACACCGTCCGGCTTCGCGATCGAGATCGGCTACGGAGGCGAGAGGATCGACTCCGACAGCTGGGAGGTCAAGACCTTCCGCTCGCCGTCGCGGTGGGGCCACGAGCCACAGAAGGCCGGATGAATACCGTGACCGGTTCCGACACCGGCTCTCCGATTGCCGGCATCCTCGCCGACGAGCACCCGAGTGTGTCTGCCGTCGAGCGCTGTCTGGACCGGATCGCGAAGCGTGATCACGTAGTCGGGGCGTGGGCGCACCTCGACCCCGGTCTTGCGATCGAGCAGGCCCGGGCGCGGGACGGAGAAGAGCGACGATCTCCGCTGCACGGCATTCCCATCGGGCTCAAGGACATCATCGAGACCGGCGACCAGCCGACCGGTTACGGGTCGAGTCTGTGGTCCGGTTGGCGACCCGTGCAGGACGCGGAGGTCGTCCGCCGGCTCCGGCGCGACGGCGCCGTGATCCTCGGCAAGACGACCACCACGGAGTTCGCTACCTACCGGCCTACTGCGACCCGGAATCCGCACGGGCTCGGTCGAACTCCGGGCGGATCGTCGAGTGGGTCCGCAGCTGCCGTCGCGGACGGTCAGGTGCCGCTCGCACTCGGCACCCAGACCGCAGGGTCGGTGCTGCGGCCGGGTTCGTTCTGCGGGGTGTTCACGCTGAAGCCGACCTACGGGCGGTGGCCGTTCGACGGGGTCCTTCCCGTCGCGCTGACTTTCGACACCGTCGGTGCCTTCGCTCGTCATCCGGCATGGCTGGGTGCGATGGACGAGTCGCTCTCGACCGACGGAGCCTCCACTCCGCCGGCGTCGGTCCTTCCGGCGTTGCGCGAGCTTCGGGTAGGGATTCTCCGGCCGCCGTGGGCGGACCGGGCCACCTCGGCCGCAGCCGCGCTGCTCGACGAGTTCGCGGAGAATCTGCGCGGTGTGGTGGCCGACGTACGGGACGTGCCGGTCCCGGACGCGCTGGGCGCGCTGGACGGTGCGCACACCCTGATCATGGCCGCGGAAGCCGCCGCCTCGCTCGCCGAGCGTGTCGCCCGGCCACACGCCGAACGCGTCTCCGAGCAGTTGCATCGCTTTCTGCACGACGGCCGCACCGCCACCCCCAGCGAGATCCAGTCGGCGCGTCAGGTGCTGCGGGACGTCCGAGCGTTCGTCGGAGGTGTGTTCACCGAGGTCGACGTCCTGGTCACGCTCGCGGCGCCGGGTGAGGCCCCGCCGATCGAGGCCGGTACCGGGGACCCGGTGTTCAACAAACTTGCCAGTATTGCCGGATGTCCGGCCGTCGGTCTGCCTGCGGGACGTGGGGTCGAAGGTCTGCCCCTCGGCATCCAGATCGTCGCGCCGCACCACGCCGATCAGGGGCTGGTCCGTATCGCGACGTGCCTGACCGACCGCGTGGGACTGGCGCATCGTTTCGAGGTCCACGAAGGGGGCCGACCGTGACCGACACTCTCGATACCACCGACGCCGTGACGCTCGACCCCGCTCGGCGGGAGATGTACGAGAAAGTCTGCGCGAAACTGAACCCCGACCGGTTCAGGAACCTGCTCGTCGACCTGGTGAATATCCACAGTCCGACCGGTCGGGAGCGTCCCGCGTCCGAATACATGGCGAACTACTTGCAGGAGAAGGTCGGTATCGGTGCCCGGTACCAGCCGATCTCCGAGCACACCGGCAACGCGATCGGTGAGCTGCCCGGTGCCGGTTGCGGTAGCCGACTACTCCTCTACGCGCCCATAGACACCCATATCGACCCCGAGGCCGACGTGCCATGGGTCGGGAAATCGTTGCGGCCCGACATGATTCCGGAGGCGAAGGTCGACGGTGATCTGGTGATCGGGCTCGGTGCATCGAATCCGAAGTGCATGGTGGCGGGATTGACCGAGGTGCTGCACGCGGTCGTCGACGCCGACCTGCCGTTGCTGGGTGATCTGGCCATCGGGTTCGCCGGTGGTGGGATGCCGGTGAGTATGAGCAACCGCGACCAGGTCGGTATGAGCTCCGGTGTGTTCCACCTGCTCACCCACGGTATGATGCCCGACCACGCGATCGTGCTGAAGCCGTGGTGGGCGGTGTACCCGGAGGAACCCGGGATGTGCTGGTTCAAGGTGACCGTGCGCGGGACCTTCGGATACGCCGGTATCAGTCGCGGTACCGAGGGTTTCCGGTCGTCGATCGTGCCCGCGGCCACGGTGATCCACGCGATCGAGGCGTGGCTGCCGGAATACACGGCTCGCAACACCTCCGGGTCGACGCTGCCGGAGGGGTGGATCTCGGCGGTCCGCTCCGGAAACCCGGACAAGCCGGCCTTCCCGTCCGCCGCGACCGAGATCTATCTCGACGTGCGGGTCAATCCACGGACCACACCCGGCGAGGTGCGCCACCAGTTCGCCGAGATGATTCGTGCCCTGCGCACGCGGCATCCCGACATCGAACTGGATTGGGAGATGTACGGGTCCCTGCCGGGCGGCATGACCGACCCCGACAACTGGATCATCCGGAGCTGTCGACGCGGTTGGGAAGAAGTCGAGGGCAGGCCCTACGAGTCCACCCCGCTGCTGGGCGGACAGACCGACGGGACCCTTATCCGTCGTCTCGGAGTTCCCTGTGCCCGAATCGGTTACCCCTGGCCACCGGCGAGTGCCCCGGCCGAACTCGACGAGGGTCTCGGCGGTATGGGCGTCGCCTCGGTGACCGACGTGATGATGGCGACCCGGGCGATCGCGTTCGCGGTCGTCGACACCCTGACCCGTACCCGAGAGGAACTCGACCTGTGAAGCGCGTACTGAACATCGTCCCCGTTCCGGTTCCGCCGGAAGCGCTGGACGCTTTCGCCGCCCAGCTCTCCGGTGACTTCGTGCACCCGGCGTTCGAGAACGTCTTCGTCTCGGCACGCAATGGCGGCGGCGCCCTCGACAGCGCCTACGAGACGACCCTCGCGGACGCCTTCGTGCTCGACGCGGGTTGTCGTGCGGAAGAGCAGGGTTACGTCGGGGTCTGTGTGAACTCGATGAGCGATTCGGCGCTCGCCGCCTTGCGCTCGAGGCTGTCCATCCCGGTCGTCGCACCGAGTCAGGCCACGATGCTGCTGGCCTGCCTGCTCGGCAGGAAGTTCTCGGTGATCACCATGTGGCCGCAGTGGCACGAGTTGTACCACAAGGCTGCTCGCGAGAACGGCATCACTTCCCGGCTCGCTTCCGTGCGTGACATCGGTGTCCGTCCCGACACCGCCGAACTACTGGCAGGCAAGGAGGATTTCGTCTTCGCAGCACTCGAGCGCGAGGCGAAGACAGCGATTGCGGAGGACGGTGCCGACGTCATCATCCTGGGCTCGACGACGATGCACCGGAGTCATGCCCACCTGTCCACCGTCCTCGACGTGCCGGTGCTCAATCCCGGTGTCGTGGCCTACAAGATGTGCGAGATGCTCGTGCAGACCGGCCTGTCGCACAGCAAGCAGGCATACCCCTCTCCCGAGCGGCCGCAGGACGACCTGCTCGCCGCGGTGGCTTCCGTCTTCACTTCCGAGGAGTTCTGATGCAGGTCGATGTCAATCCCGAAGTTGCACAGACCATCCGCACCGCCGGATTCGAAACCAACTATCACGACGTAGGGGAGGGAGACGGCATTCCGGTGCTGCTCCTCCACGGTTCCGGCGCCGGCGTTTCGGCATGGGCCAACTGGCGGGGACTGATCCCCGCCCTCGCAGAGCAGCGTCGAGTAATCGCTCCCGATCTTGTCGGCTTCGGATACACCACCCTTCCCGATCCGGTCCGGTTCGAGATCTTCGATACCTGGATCGATCAGATCCTCGCTCTCCTCGACGGACTCCAGATCCCGAAGGTGCACGTGGTCGGCAACTCGTTCGGTGGTGGCCTCGCGTTGCATCTCGCAGTTCGGCACCCGCAACGTCTCGGCCGAATCGTACTGATGGGAGCCGGTGGCGTGCAGTTCGACTTCACGCCCGAACTCGATGCGCTCTGGGGGTACACACCCTCGGTCGAGAACATGAAGAAGATCATGGACATCATGGCCTACGACCGGTCTCTGGTCACCGACGAACTGGCCGAACTGCGGTACCGGGCGACCATCCGGCCGGGTGCACAGGAAGCCTTCGAACAGGTCTTCCCCGCACCTCGGCAGCGGTGGCTGGACGCACAGATCGTTCCCGACGAGGACCTGGCTGCCATCGAGCACGAGGTACTCATCCTGCACGGACGAGAGGACCGCGTGGTGCCGGTCGCCGCGTCGCAGAAGATGTTCGGCCTGATTCCCAATTCGCAGTTGCACGTCTTCGGTAAGTGCGGTCACTGGACTCAGATCGAGCACGCCGCGCGCTTCCGGCAATTGGTGAGTGCGTTCTTCGCCGAGGACGCCGCGGAGGCGAACAAGGCATGACCGCACGGGGACGAAGCGTTGCAGTGGTGGGTGCGGGTATAGCCGGCCTGTGTTCGGCGAAATTGCTGTCGGAGTTCGGTTTCGACGTCCACATCTATGATCGGACACCCGACGTCGGTGGGGTGTGGAGTGTGACGCGCCGGTATCCCGGTGTCACTACGCAGAACAACAAGGGCACGTATGCGTTCTCGGACTTCCCGATGCCGGACGAGTACCCCGAGTGGCCTACCGGTGAGCAGGTCCAGCGATACCTCGAAGGCTATGTCGAACATTTCGGACTCCGGCGTCTGTTGCGGTTGAACACCGAAGTGGTCTCGGCGGATCAGGATCCGGTGTCCGAGCGGTGGAGGGTCACCGGTCGGCACCTCGACTCGCATGAACTCACAGTGGGGGAGTACGACTTCCTCGTGGTGGCCAACGGTATCTTCTGTGATCCGTTCGTCCCGCCCTACGAAGGCAAGGGCGAGTACGAGGCAGCGGGCGGCCGGCTCTGTGCAGCATCGGATTTCCATGATCTCGCCGATGCGGAGAATCGTGACGTGCTGGTGGTCGGGTACGGCAAATCATCCTGCGACGTAGCCGAGGCGCTGAGCGAGGTCGCGGCGTCCACTACGGTCGTGGCTCGCGAGGTCACATGGAAAATGCCGCGCAAGCTGGCAAACGTGCTCAACTACAAGTACATCCTGCTCACTCGTCTCAGCGAGGGGCTGTTCGAGCACATCGAGCAGCGAGGATTCGGGCGGTTTCTGGTCGGGCGGGGCAAGTTCGTCCGGAACGGTCTGCTCGGCGCTGTCGAAAAGGTCGCCCGTCGGCAACTACGGCTCGATCGGACCGGATTGGTGCCGGAGGGATCGTTCGAGCGGATCGTGCGTCACGCGGTCAGCCTCGCTACCGAGGGTTTCTACGAGAAGGTCGAGGCCGGCACGATCTCGGTGCGACGGGGCCGATCCATCGTGGTTCTGAGAGAGAAGGACGGTCGGCCGGTCGCCGAACTCGACGATGGAACGGTGCTGCCGGCGGACGTGGTCGTCTGCGCCACCGGGTTCGTACAGCGAGTGCCGTTCCTCTCGGCAGAGGTGCAGGCACGCCTGTTCGATGATGACGGCAACTTCCTGCTCTACCGTCAGATCCTGCCCGACGACGTGGCCAACCTGTACTTCGTCGGCTATGGGTCGTCGCTGTTCAGTCCGCTCAGCGCCGAGGCCGCGGCGTTGTGGAGTGTCAATCACATGCTGGGCGGGGATATTCCGCCCGTGGAGGAGCGCCGCGAGTTCGTCCGCTCACGACTGGACTGGATGATCGAGCGCACCGAGGGTAAGCAGGCTCGTGGCACGAATATCATTCCCTTCTCGCTCCGGCACGTGGACGAGGTTCTCGACGAGATCGACCTGAATGTCGGCCCAGGCACCCGCCTGCTGCAATGGCTATTGCCTGCCCGCCCGTCCTCGTACCGGCATGCCGCCCAGGAATTGAAGCGGCGGCACTCGGTGAGCGGCAAGAACGAGGTGGTCTCGGCGGAGCGTTGATCGTTCTCGTATGCGTACCGGCCGAAGCGCCATGAGTCCACGGATATGCGGATATCGTGGGACGAAACAGTTCGGAGGTAGCCGCATGTGCACAGCCGCCAACTACACCGCCAAGGACCACTACTTCGGCCGGAATCTCGATCTCGAATATTCCTACCGCGAAGCGGTGACGGTCACCCCGCGGAACTTCCCGTTCGAGTTCCGCAAGGTGCCGTCGCTGCAGACGCATCACGCCATGATCGGCATAGCGACCGTCGCCGACGGTTATCCGCTCTACTACGACGCGACCAACGACGAAGGTCTGAGCATGGCGGGCCTGAATTTTCCCGACAATGCCGATTACAAGCCGCCGTCCGAGGACGGCACCAACGTCGCGTCGTTCGAGTTCGTTCCGTGGGTCCTCGGGCAGTTCGAGACCGTCGCGCAGGTACGGGACGCGCTTGCGGATGTGCGGATCGTCGACACCGCCTTCAGCGAAGCATTCCCGCCGTCGCCGCTGCACTGGATCATCTCCGACAGGAACGAGTCCGTCACGGTCGAAGCCGTCGCGGAGGGCCTGAAAGTCCACGAGAATCCGATCCAGGTCCTCACCAACAACCCGACCTTCGATATCCAGCTGTTCAACATCAACAACTTCATGAACTTGTCGGTCGATCCGCCCGAGCCGCACTTCTCGAAGGACATACCGTTCGACGTGTACAGCCGCGGTCTCGGTGCCGTCGGGCTGCCGGGCGACCTGTCCTCGATGTCGCGCTTCGTCAAAGCCGCCTTCACCAAGGTGAACTCGATCTCGGGCGATTCCGAATCCGAAGCGATCAGCCAGTTCTTCCACATTCTCGGATCCGTCGAGCAGCAGCGAGGATGTGTCCGGCTCGGCGACAAGTACGAGATCACCATCTACTCGTCGTGCTGCAATACGGACAAGGGCATCTACTACTACCGCACATACGAGAACAGCCAGATCACCGGTGTGGACATGCACAAGGAGGATCTCGACGGAAGCGAACTCGCGTCGTATCCGCTGCTGAAGGAACAGAAGATCCTCATGCAGAACTGATCGCCGCACGTTTGACGGCGGCACACAGGGTCAACTCCCGGTGTATTGCGTCATCCACGCCTATGAGGAGGACCCGACATGGCGGCCACCGTCTCCGACCGATTCGACATCGACGCCGCGCCCGAACAGGTGATGCGCGCGCTCGAAGATGTCGAGCGCATCCCGGAATGGTCCTCGGCCCACAAGAGTGTCGAGGTGCTCACCCGGGATGCCGACGGCCGCCCGCATCGGGTTCGCATGACCTTGTCGCTGTTCGGCTTCTCCGACACCCAGACCATCGAGCACGACTGGACCGAACGGTCGACGTCGTGGACTCTCCTCGACAGCGCGATGCAGCGCAGCCAGGACGGTGAGTACGCCCTCGAACAGATTGCGCGCGGCACCCGGGTGCATGTCACCATGTCGCTCGAACCGAAGGTTCCGGTTCCCGGTTTCGTACTGAAGCGAGGGCAGAAGCACGCGGTCGACGCGGTCCGGAAGGGTCTGACCGAGTTCGTCCTGGCCAACTACGTCTGATCTGCCGTCGGCAGTTCGAGGGTGAACCGCGCTCCTCGACCCGGTCCTTCGCTGTGCGCGCGGATGCGACCGTCATGGGCTTCGACGAGCGCCCGCGCGATCGTCAGCCCGATGCCGGTGCCGCCGTGGTTCCGGTCGCGTGCGGTGTCGGCACGATAGAACCTGTCGAAGAGATGGTCGAGGTGATCGGACGAGATTCCGCTGCCCGTGTCGGTCACGGTGATCTCTGTCCGCGCGCGATCGAGCATGCGCGTGGCGACGGTGACGGTGCCACCTTCCGGGGTGTGCCGCAGAGCGTTGTCCAGCAGGTTCGCCAGTACCTGCCCGAGGCGTTCCGGATCGACCGTCACCGGCGCGGATTCTGCGATGTCGACGTGCAGCGCCACCTGTTTGCCGTCGTACTGTTCGCGCACCGCGTCGACTGCCGTGGTGACGAGGGCGCCGGTGGTGGTGGGTACCGGCGTGATGCGCGTGAGGTGTTCCTCGGCGCGGGACACAGCGGTGATGTCCTGCGCCAGCCGGTCCAATCGGAGGGTCGCCGAACGCAGGATCTGCCGCGTGTCGTCGTCGAAGGTTCGGACGCCGTCCTCGAGTGCCTCGAAATACGAGTCGAGTGTGGCGATAGGGGTCCGCATCTCGTGACCGAGATCGGCCAGCATCCTGCGCCGGGTGGTTTCGGTCGCTTCCAGTCGCCGTGCGAGTTCGTTGAAACTCGCCGCCACTTGGTCGAATTCGCTGCCGAGTCCCGGGGCGGCGACACGGGTGTCGTACCGGCCTCCGGCGATCTGCGCAGTGGAGGTGGTCACCGACGTGAGCGAACGCTGGATGCGGCGTGCGATGTACCAGCTGACCGCTGACGCCAGGAGCACTGCGAGGGCGACTGCCAGACCCCACGCGAGAACGATCGACCAGGTGAATGCCTCTTCGACGTGCGCCGCCTGACTCGAATTGTGGTCGATGCCGGCCTGGCCGAGATGGTCGTGGAAGATTCCGGGGGCGAGGGCGGAGGCCACGAGCCATGCACTGACGGCGCATCCGACGACGACAGCGATGAAAGCGACGAACAGGCGGGTGCCGAAGCTCATGCCGGTGGGGGAGGACGCCGTCATCGCCCTGTGCCCATCCGGTAGCCGACGCCCCGCACGGTGCGCACGAAGCGTCCCTGGGTCGCGTCGTCGCCGAGTTTGCGGCGCAGATGGCCGATGTGCACGTCCACGAGGTGTTCGTCGCCGACCCAGTTCTGCCCCCATACGGCCGCGATGAGCTGTGCCCGGGTGAACACGACACCGGGGTCCTGGGACAGGGCGGCGAGGATGTCGAACTCGGTGCGGGTGAGCGCTACCGGTGTGTCGCCCACGGCGACCTCCCGTCCGTCGACGTCGATGGACAGAGCGCCGAACGTCCGGGGCGGTCGGCCCGCGGAGTCCGTCACCGGCCCTGCCGTCCGGGGACGGCGCAGCATCGCCTGGATGCGGGCCATGAGTTCGCGCGGGCTGAACGGTTTCGTGAGGTAGTCGTCGGCTCCGACGGACAATCCGATCAAGGTGTCGATCTCATCGGTGCGGGCGGTGAGCATCACGACATAGGCGTCGGAGAAGGTGCGCAATTGCCGGCACACCTCGATGCCGTCGAGCCCGGGGAGGCCGAGGTCGAGCACGAGGATGTCGGGGTCGATCCGGCGGGCGAGCGTCACTGCCTCGGATCCGTCGCCGGTGATCGTCACGTCGAAACCGTCGCGTTCGAGATACGAACCGACGAGGTTCGCCAACGACTCCTCGTCTTCGACGACCATGGCCCGCATCCGGGCGGTCGAGCCGGGGGCGGGTGCGGATCCGCCGGAAGTTCCCGTCGGGCGAACAGAGGAAGGCATGGGATCCATCATCGTCACCCGCCGTGGTGCTGACGACATGCCCGAACTTCTCGAGCAAATCTTCATACGATCTCCACCCGAACCCGGGATCGCACACGCGAGGGTGGATGCCATGAACAAGAAGGCTCTGGCCGCCGGTGCGATCGCGCTGGCGGTGGCATTCACGACGTCGGCGTGCAGTGGTTCCGGTAGTGACGAGGGAACGACCAGCGCTTCGCCTGCCGCGACGTCCGGCGAGAACACCGCGCCGTTCGATCAGGAAGACGTGATGTTCTCGCGGATGATGATCCCGCACCACGCGCAGGCCGTCGAGATGAGCGACATGCTGCTCGCCAAGGACGGGATCCCGGAGCCGGTGAGGGCGCTGGCCGAGCAGATCAAGGCCGAGCAGCAACCCGAGATCGAGCAGTTCGAGGCGTGGCTCGACGAGTGGGGCATGACGCCCATGCACCGGGAGGACACTCCCCGGATGGACAGAGGCGACATGCTCGGCATGCCGCACATGGACGAGATTCCGCACATGGACGGGATGATGAGCGAGCAGGACATGGAGGCACTGTCCGATGCTCAGGGCGTGGCCGCCGCCCGTATGTACCTGGAGCAGATGATCGTCCACCACGAGGGCGCGATCGAGATGGCGCAGGACGAGATCGAGGACGGGCGGTATCCCGACACGGTCGAGCTGGCTCGCACCATCGCCGACACCCAGCAGAAGGAAATCGACACGATGCGTCAGCTGTCGACCACTCTGTAGCCGATCTGCGCTTGCGGTTCGTCCCGTCGGCCGAGTGAGGAGCCGTCGATGTCCCAGCAGGTGCACGAACACACCCACGAACACGCCGGCCGCGATCGACATGCGGGCACGGCGCGCACGGGGAAATGTTCCGGCGACGGCGTCAACGATGCTCCTGCCCTGGTGCGCGCCGATGTCGGCATCGCAATCGGGGCGGGTACGGACGTGGCGATAAAACTTCCCCTTTGTTGTCGCGCGTAAGAAACAAATCTGTGCGATGATCTCAATCGCATAACGTATCGGCGCCGCTACGGAGGATGCGGTTTCGATATACGGGGTTGTCGACCTTCGAGTGCAGGGAGGTACTCGGGTGTCGACGCGTCTCGGGGAGGAGACACACAATGAGGGTTCTTCCGTCATGACCACGGTTCGTCAGGCGAATGGCGATGCTGTGCAAGATATTTCGGCTAACCACGCCGGTGCCGCCGCGCCGGCCGGCAGTCGGATGTCCACGCGATGGGACTGGCAGAAGTCCTACGTCGACACGCTGTTCGTCACCGACAGTCTGGTTATCGCGCTGGCAGTCGCCCTCGCGCACGTGATGCGGTTCGGGCAGGATTCGATGGTCACCATGGACGGCGTCGGAACGCTGAGTTACACCCTCATTTCCGTCGCGTTCGGCGTCGCGTGGATCGCTTTCCTGGCTCTTTTCCGCACGCGGTCGAGGCGGGTGATCGGCGCCGGCTTCGATGAATATCAGCGCGTCGTCTCGGCGACGCTCTATCTCTTCGGTCTGGTCGCCATCGTCGCGCTCATCTTCCGGATGGAGCTCGCGCGTGGCTATCTCGCCATCGCTCTGCCCGCCGGTCTCGCGGGCCTGCTGTTCTGCCGGTGGGTCTGGCGACGGGTGGTCGCACGTCGGCGGCGGAAGGGTGAATTCACGACGTCGGTGCTCGTGGTGGGTGGCGCTCGCGCAGTTCGCCACATGGCCAGCACATTTCAGCGTCGCAGCGGCGAGGGTTATCGCGTGGTGGGTGTGTGCGTGCCGCGTTATTCCGGTGTGCCGGGCGAGAGCATCGATGTGGACGGACGGCAGATCCCGATCCACGGCGACGAGAGCACCGTCGTCGAAGCGTTGCGCGCCTCGGGTGCCGACACCGTCGCGGTGACCGCCACCGAGACGCTCGGCCACGAAGGCATCCGCGACCTGCTGTGGCAGCTCGAACCCGAGCGCGCCGATCTGGTGGTGGCGACCGGTGTCGTCGACGTGGCCGGCCCGCGCATCGAGATGCGTCCGGTTGCCGGGTTGCCGCTGATCCATGTGGAGAAGCCGAGCTATCACGGTGCCAAGCGCAGCGGGAAACGTCTGTTCGACCTCGCATTCTCGCTCTCCGCGCTGCTGTGCCTGGCTCCGGTGTTCGCGATCGTGGCGCTGCTGATCAAGCTCGAGGACGGCGGCCCGATCTTCTACAAGTCCGAGCGCATCGGACTCGACGGAACCCCGTTCGGAATGATCAAGTTCCGGTCGATGGTGCAGAACGCCGACAAGATGGTCGACGCCTTGCTCGATCAGAACGAGGGCGCCGGACTGCTGTTCAAGATGAAGGAGGATCCGCGCGTCACTCGCATGGGCCGGGTCCTGCGTCGGTTCAGCCTCGACGAGTTGCCGCAGTTCCTCAACGTCGTGCGCGGCGAGATGAGCGTGGTGGGTCCGCGTCCGCCGCTGCGTCGCGAGGTGGAGAGCTACGACGGCCGGGTCAAGCGTCGCCTGCTGGTTCGTCCGGGCGTGACGGGTCTCTGGCAGGTCAGCGGCCGATCGGATCTGTCGTGGGACGAGTCGGTGCGTCTGGATCTGTCGTACGTGGAGAACTGGTCGATGGTCTCCGATGTGCTGATCATCGCGAAGACCGTGAAGGCTGTCGTCGCCAGCGAAGGTGCGTACTGACTCTCAGGGACGTAGCGCTGGAATCAAGATCAACAACACGCTAGTGTCACATACTGTCGCCGTCCCCTGCACGGCGACGTCGAGCCCCGCCGGAAGGTTATTCGCATGCCCTTCCGGCGGGGTCTCTGCTCTTCGCGGCCACTTTCGAGGTCGAAGCACAGGAGTGACCCGCCCGACAGGGTGAAGTTCGGGGTGAAGTCTGCCCATCGGCGTAACGCAACCACGAGTTGGACCGTTGTCCAAGTGTGCATTGGATCCTGTATGTGCTGCTCGGCTGGGCTGTCGTGTCGGTTGCCGTCGCGATGATCTTCGGCCGGATCATCCGCGTGCGAGACGAACGTGAGGCCCCTACCGACGCAGACTCATCTTCACCACGCCTGCCCGTCGGGGCGGACAAGCGCTGATTGCCCTCGGTGAGTGCCGGGGCGTTTGCGGTCCCGTCGCCTCGGGAAGCCACTGTGCAACGAGCTCTCGAGCACTTCGATCCATCATCGATCCACAGGCGGTACTCATGGCCGAGCAAGACGTGCACACCACCAAGACCGATCAACTGAAGTTTCAGGATCCGACTACTCGCTACCCGTCGATCTCACCTCCGAAGCAGGATCAGCCCGAGCCGGGACTCGACGCCGACATGGTGCCCAAGGCCGACATCGGCGAATTCTCGTACCGGGGCACGGGCCGCCTCGAAGGTCGCAAGGCGCTGATCACCGGCGGCGACTCCGGCATCGGCGCTGCTACTGCCATCGCGTTCGCGCGCGAGGGCGCCGACGTCGCGATCTCGTACCTGCCGGACGAAGAGCCCGACGCCAAGAATGTCGCACGCATCATCACCGAGAGCGGTCGCAAGGCGGTCACTCTCCCCGGTGATCTGACGGATGCCTCGTTCTGCTCCGACGTCGTGAACCAGGCGGTCGAGCAGCTGGGTGGACTGGACATCCTCGTCAACAATGCGGGCAAGCAAATCGCGGTAGAGGGGCTCGACGACCTGCCCGACGATCAGCTCGAGCAGACCTTCCAGGTGAACATCCTCGCGATGTTCCGCACCACCCGTGCGGCGTTGAAGCATCTGCAGCCGGGCTCGACGATCATCAACACCACCTCGATCGTGGCGTACCAGCCGTCGCCGGCGTTGATCGACTACTCGTCGACGAAGGCCGCGATCAACAACTTCACGAAGAACATGGCGACCCAGCTGGCGGAGAAGGGTATCCGTGTGAACGCGGTTGCGCCCGGGCCGATCTGGACGCCGTTGCAGCCGTCGGACGGCCAGCCGAAGGAAGAACTGCCCGAGTTCGGGCAGAACACCCCGCTCGGGCGTGCGGGACAGCCGACCGAACTGGCGCCGGCCTACGTGTTCCTGGCGTCACCGGAATCGAGCTACGTGGTGGGTTCGACGATCCACGTCAACGGTGGGATGCCGTCGCCGTAAACAGATCGCCTCACCCCGCAACGGGGGACAGGTTCGAGACGAGTACCACCGCGTCCGAGTCCACGCTCTGGAGCTGTGCCGCGACGACGGCGGTCACGGACCACGCCGTGATCGCGGACGTGCGACCTCCCAAGGTGGGATCAATCGCGTTGGTGAGGTCCGCTCGTAATTCCTGACCGGCGAACTCCATTCGACGATGGGGCGGATGCTCGTCGCATCCGGGTGTGCGACAACGACGACTTCGACACGGTCGAGGCCGATCGTCGCCAATGCGAGGGCTACGGACGAGTTCAGCGTGCGGGGAAGGGCAAGTACTGCTTCGCTGAGTTGATTCATGAGTCGGTGTGGGCGGCTGGGCTCAGCCAGGTTTGCGAAACAGACGAGGAACAGCGCGGGCGACTCCCGTACCGTCCACGCAGATGCGTTACGAGCGGGTCAGATGCGAGGACCATAGCGAGGATGAGAAACAATCCCCTCCATGAACGACACGCAGATCGACATCTTGTGGGGCCTAGCCGGAGGCGCACTCGCCGGCCTGTTCATGTCCGCATTGATCGTCGTTGCGTAGCTGAGCGCCTGGTGCCGCGCCGGCACTCGAGATGCACCCCTAGGCACCCTCACGGAGAATGCACCTCATGCACTTAATGGATGTCAGGATCAAGCCTGTCTACTGGTGGGCGCTCGCCGTGCTCGTCGCAATCACCATCGCTGTGATGGGTGGCATCTTCAAGTACACGCAGGACCACGGCACCTACTACGAGCGCCACCCCGAGAAGCGCATCGAGATGCTCCACGGGGCAGGATCTGCTGAATGACGATCAAGGGTTGGCTCGCCAACAGTCCCGCCGCATCCGCGCTCCTGCACTCGAAGGTGCGACTTACGCTGCTCCGGGCAGCAGGCGCGAAGATCGGCCGCGCTCGCATCATGCACGGCATGACCGTCGGCGGCGATATATCCGGGCTGACCATCGGCGACGGAGCGTTCCTCAATACAGGCTGCTCGCTTCATCCCACGGGTGGCATCAATATCGGTGACAACGTGTCGTTCGGTCCGCGAGTGATCGTCATGACCGGCACCCACGAGATCGGCCCCAGCGTCAAGCGGGCCAGCGATCCCACCAACTTTCAACCGGTCATCATCGGAGATGGCGCATGGCTCGGCGCCGGGGTCATCGTCAATCCCGGGGTCACGATCGGGGCTGGTTGCATCGTCGCGCCCGGCGCGGTCGTCACGAAGGACTGCGAGCCGAACGGGCTCTATGCTGGCGTGCCCGCAATCCGTAAGCGAGACTTGGACGTGTGACCCACCTGCCCTCGTGGGACACTCCCCTGGTCGAGTACTCCTCGCGGAGGCTCAAACTGTCCTACCTGCGGCTATGTAGGGGAGGGAATCGCAGCGTCTGTTCGGGCCAATCGGTTGCGACTCATTCTCGACCGCTCACTCCGAAGGCCAGAATGCAGCAGCTCCACCGTCAGTACTTTCGGCGATCCGGTGATGTGCGGATGCAATGACACGGTCCACTCAAGTGCAGTCGTGGACAGCATGTACGACACCGTCCGGAGTGGCGTTGACTAGTGCGACCTCTGGCTCCACGCGCCGTCCTGGCGGAAGCGCAGACCAGAGTCCACCCACGCGCCACCCTGCCTGGCCCTGACCGCAGCATCGACACACGCCCCACCGACTCGGACGCGAGCACCGGATGTCGGCCTAGGATGTTCCTGCTCGACATTGCCGACCGTGAGTGCGTGCGTGTAGAAATCCACGAGCTCGGTCGGACGGTAGTGATCGGGGCTCAGGTGACCGCCGGTCACGGTCATGATTTGCGTGGAGGCAGTGCGATGGTTCAGGCCACGCGCCTTGAACTCGTCGGCGTGCCGGTCCTTCGGCGTGGTGGTGTCCTCCGGTAAGGCCCAGAACTTGAAGTGCATGGCGACGTAGTCGTTCATCGGCCCCGCGAATGGTGCGCAGCCGCGAATGTTGCCGCGGTCGCCCCGTACGCCACGCCGTGCCACCGGCGGCGGTGCCAGTCGTGAACGATTCCTCACCAGGCTGCGTTACGGGCGGGTCGGCTAGCGGATGTTGCGTTCCGGTCGGTTCTGGCGATGGTCGTGAGGGCTGACAGGAACGTGCCGTTGCACTGGACCGTCACTCCAGCGTGCGGCGATCCCTAGCTGGCTATAGGTTCTGTCAATCCTTCGTGGTGACGTGCGGTAGCGCCGTCCAAGCGGCGGACGTTCAGGAGATACCGCTGTGTGACCGGGGGTGTCGACGCCGGGTCGGGGGGCCGAAGCGCCCACGCTGACGTATGCGACCTCACCGGAGGTGGGTCATCTGGCGTCGTTCGGGCTGCTGTAGTGGCGAAGGGCCGGGTGCCAAGCTAGGGACGGCGTAACTGCTGGGCGGTCCGCCATAGCGGCATCGGCATCGATTCCGGTCCCTTCACCCCCTCCAGCGTGACACCCCCGGTCGGGCTTCGGGAAGGGGGCAGCGCTCTCGGGTCCTTTCTCCAGGTCGACGTCGGCTGGTGTCTCACGGTCAGGACCAGCAGGTGGTGTCGTAGTCGTTGTGGTCGCGGGTCATTGCGTAGGCGATGCGGTTGGCGCGGTGGGCCAGGGCGCAGGCGATGATCCCACCGTGCTTGCCCCGGGCCTTCAAGCCCGCGGCATAGGCCCTCGCGGCGGGTTCGGTCAGCCACAACCCGAGGCCGAGATCGATCAGGGATCGGCGCAGCGTGACGCTGCCTTCGCGGCTGATGCCTCCGTCGCGGCGGTGGCCGGCGGATTCGTACTGCATCGGCGACAATCCCGACGCTCGGTAGATCTGCCGTGGCCCCGGCCACCGCCCGGGATCTCCTAGTGCGGCACCGTAGTTCGCGACGCGGACCACACCCCATCCGGGGGTGGTGGTCAACGTGGCGAACGGGGTCCGTGGCAGCAGGGCGGCCAGTTCGGCCTCGGCCGCGGTGATCTGGGTGTCGAGATCGGTCAGCAATTCCAGATCCGCGGTCAGGATCCGGCGAGCGATCACCGCGTCGCTGGTGGGCAACGCCTCGCGGGCGGCGGTGATCAGACGCTCCGCCAGCGGGCGCTGCACCCGCAGGCCCCGATGGGCGGCGAAGCGGATCAGCCGGCTCGATCCGAGGGTGGCCAGGCGGGCCGGGTCGCTGAACTCGGCCGCGACCAGACGGCCGATTCTGGTGCCCAGTACGTCCGGCAGTGCCCGGGTCAGGCCGGGAAAGGCCCGGTCGAGTTGGCCGAGGAGCTGGTTCTTCGTCGCGGTGCGGGTGGTGACCCGCCGCATCCGGTGGGTGGCCCAGGCGGTGAGCTCACCGAGCACCCGGTCGGGGCGGGTGACCGGTTGTCCTTGGCCGGTCAGGAGCAGGTCGGTGATTGCGTCGAGGTCGATGGCGTCGGTCTTGATCCGCCGGCGGCCGTGGATGCGGCGTTGTTCGCCGACCCGGGCGGGATTGAGTTCGAGGATCTCCCATCCCGCAGGCCACAACGGGTAGTCGAGCATCGGCCGGTGGTAGTGGCCGGCGGCTTCGATACCGATCTTGACCTGCGGCGACGGCGGGAAACTACGGGTGAGTCGGTCTACGAGCAGCCTCAGGTCGGAGCGGGTCATGGCGATGTCGACCGGCCCGAACAATCGGTGGCGACCGGTGTCGGTCGCCGCGACCGATGCGATGGTCTTGCCGACGTCGACGGCCACGACGATCGTGGACGGTGTGACTGGAGCGGCATGCACAGGCACGATGAACACCTCCGGGGGGTGTCAGCGAGGAGCGGAGCGCCCGAACGCTCGACTCCTTCAGAACGGGAACTACGACATTCCCTTCCTGACACCTCCGGAGGTGTTTGTGAAGGACTGACTCAACTCATATCAGCGGTTGCCGATGCCGCAGCACGACATACCATCACGAGAGCCCTCGGGGAGGGGGCTAACGAATCGAGGGGAACAATGACCACGACCATCGGCGAACCCGGCCGGCGACATGCAGTTGAGAAGAAAGAGAAGAAGGTCAGCAATTTCCGGCCAGACCTCGAAGGAATGCGCGCGGTCGCAGTCCTCGCCGTCTTCGCCGATCACCTTCTCGGATGGCCCACAGGCGGCTTCGTCGGCGTCGACATATTCTTCGTGCTCTCCGGCTTTTTCATTACTGGCCTACTACTTCGAGAACGCACGGAAAGCGGAACGATCTCTTTCCCCAACTTCTATATCCGACGAGTGCGGCGAATCATCCCGGCCGCATTGCTCGTCCTGACCGTTACTGTCCTCGCGGCGTACATCACATTTCCTGCCACCCGAGCGAAGGAAACCTTGGTTGACGCTCTCTGGGCCGCGGCATTCGCCGCGAACTGGCGGTTCGAACAAGTCGGTACCGACTACTTCCAAGAAGGCCTTCCACCTTCGCCCATCCAGCACTACTGGTCTCTGTCGGTAGAAGAGCAGTTCTACTTCGTGTGGCCCGTGGTTCTTCTCGGCCTGTTTTGGATCACCCGCAGGTCGCATCGACGCAAGCGCAGCTCCATACGGCAAGGTGCGCTGGGCGCAGCAATGTTCACCATGGTTGCGACATCATTCATATGGGCCATGCTGCAAAGCTCCAATGAGCCCACGTCGGCGTACTTCTCAACCTTCACCCGAGTGTGGGAACTCGGAGTCGGCGCGCTTCTCGCCATCGCTGGTCCGGTACTGATGAAGCTCCCGGACCCGATACGTCCGGTGCTTGCGTACATCGGGCTGGCCGGTGTTATCGCGTCACTGTTCGTCATCACGTCCGAGACTCAGTTCCCGGCGCCGGGTGCAGCGCTTCCCGTCTTGTCCACTGCACTTGTCGTTGCCGCGTTCCACGGCTCACAGGTCCGGGGCGTTCCGATGCTCACTAACCGTGTGGCGCTGTACTTCGGTCGCACCTCCTACTCGCTGTACTTGTGGCACTGGCCGGTCATCGTGGTGCTTGCTGCGGTCATGCCGGAAGACACTGTCTACTTCGTGGTTGCTGCGATCGCCGCCCTCGTCCTCGCTCACGTGTCGTTCACGTACTTCGAGGACCCGATTCGTCGTTCCAAGTGGCTTGAGAGGCCTACGTCGGTCCGGGTGAGAACGTCGGAAGTGGAGCTCAGCCCGTCTTTCTGGCGGACTACTGGATTCATCACGGCGGCTGTTGTGGTCGCCAGCGCGATGCTGATTCAGCTCTCGGATCGAACCAATCGCGCAGGTGAACAGTATGAGTCGCTCTACGTCGCCGGTGTGGAGGAGTCGATCGAGAATGCCGACCCGTGTTTCGGTGCGGCAGCAATGGTCAACAAAGCGCAGTGTGATCCGTCGGTGAACCTGGATTCGTTGACCCCTCGCCTGGATACCTTCGCGAAGGACACACAGGGCGCATATTCCTGCTGGCGCCAGAAGGACGGCCCCATGCCGACCTGCCGTATCGGCTCCACCAAGGACGACGCGCTGCGTGTAGCGCTCATCGGAGACTCCCATGCCGCAATGCTGCTGCCGGCACTCAGCCAGTTCGTAGTCACAGAAAATTGGAGCCTTCGGGCGTTCGTGGGCTACGACTGTCAGTGGGAGATCAGACCCACGGACAACTGCGGCTCCGTCATGGCCAGCATTCAAGAAGAACTGCTCGCGGGCGATCCTTACGACCTAATCCTCACGACCGCCTCTCGAAAGTATGGAGATGTCGAGGCCTTCCACGCGGCCTGGACCCCGGTGATCGAGCGCGGCAGCAAAGTCGTTGCGATCGCTGACAACCCGTCAATCTCCGAAGACGTCATTTCCTGCATGACGCGGTTCGGAGCGGATAGCGACGACATCGCTCAATGCGGCACACCAATATCCAGCGCTACCGAAAAAGCAGACAACCTGGTCACTGCCGCGAACGCTATCGCTGACGCTGCAGTGGTCGATATGACCGATCTGTACTGCAGCGACGGTTGGTGTCCGGCTGTCATCGGCAACGTCGTGGTCGCACGTGACACTGGCGGTCACATCACCGCTACGTATTCCAGGTCTCTAGCGCCTTACCTGCTAGAACGAATCCGACCTCACTTGCCTGCTGCTTGACAGCTCCGAATTAGCGCTGGTGGGGAGGGAATGGGTTCCCCTCCCCACCAGTGCATCCCCAAGGGTTGGTTCCTGTGGGCCGTGATGCAGCTCGGCTCCCTGGGGTTGTGCCGAAGGTTCCCCGCTCGCATGGTTGAGGTCGTCGGCTAGGATCGTCCGCCAGAAGGCGGACCGGGCCGGCTGGCTCCTTCGAATGAAGGACGCGAGCCCCGTGTAATCCGAACAGTGTCATGCGAACGGGTGAATCTGCAGGTGACTTCCTTACCCGGCAGTAACAAACCGGGGACTTCATACGTTGTTCGATATGTGAACTGGGTTTTCTGGCTGATCGTCGGGTGGCTCGCCGTATCGGTGGCCGTCGCGATCGTCTTCGGCCGTGTCATCCGCGCCCGCGACAAACGCGAGATCCCGCCGTCGCTCCACCAGGACGACGAGCAGTGGCGGGACGCCGGCTGAGCTTGTCGCGCCCAGGGCGGGCAGCAGCAACTCTGACGGTGCCTGGATCGCTCGTGGTACGAGCAGTCGATGGAATCGGGCTACGTGAAGGCTCGACGGCCCACCTCAACGGCGGATGCTGTCGCCCAGGGTTGAGCCGCAACAAACGAGTCGTGCGCGTCGGTGGGTATCCACCGACGCGCACGACGTCGTTCTGGAGGGTCAGACCGCGCTGCGTACAGCCCCTCCGTAAGTGCGTCCCCTGGCTGCCGAGATCGGCACGACCGAAGCAACGTCGGCGGAGGCTTCCGCCAGCGCTGTAAGGATCTGCTCGGGGCCGGCGCATGTGCTTGCGCACGTGACCCCTCGAGCCCGGAGCTTCTGAAGGGTGAGTGCTTCGGCGGTAGTGCAGTAGCCGTCGAGGATGTCCTCGGTGAGGATCGCGTAATCCACTTCGCCTTCGAAGGCAGTGATGGTCTCGATGCCTGCGAGATCGAGACTCTCCTGCAGTTCTCTCCATCGGTCGAGTGCGACGGCGTTGGAGGGAGTGCCGAGGAAAAGTACCCGTGCCGGTCGGTCGGAAGGCGATGATGTCGTCACAGGCTGCTCCAGGGTGCGAGTAGGTCAGGTGAAACCGAATAGCCACTCCCGGTAGGGGGTTACACCTTCACCTGCGAAATGTGTTGTTTCACACTGTGTACAGCACTGGTTCATCTGCCGCTACCTGGAGAACCATCAGGAAACACGAATGTGACAGAAGTGGTTACGGTTCGGACCGCCCGGGGAGGACTTTCGTCCCGAAATTCTTCGTCAAACACGCGAAAGCGACAATGTCCTCCAGGCGAGGGCATCGGGCCACTTCGGAGCGCACTACTTTCTCCGAGGAGGCCCCAGCACGACCGCACCTGACCCGATTCCCCGCGACAGGGCCGCAAGAACCTCGACCACCGACCAGGCAGTGATCGCGGAGGTGCGCCCGTCCGACGCCGGGTCGATCGAGTTCTCGAACATCAACTCGTATCGGCCGAGCGGTGACTCCCACTTCACTATGTGACGTGTGCTGGCGGCACCCGGGTCGGCAATGACCACTACCTCGACCCGATCGAGCCCGAGCGTCGCGAACGCGAGAGCCACCGACGAGTTCGAAGTTCGAGGGAAGGTCAGTGCTGCTTCTCTGGCCGATCCTCGGAACACCTCACGTTCCGCGTCCAGACTTTCTTCGATGCCGAGAGCACTGGGTCGTTTGATCGTGGTGTGAGTCAGGCGGGCGTCGCGTGTGCCTGCTCGTGCCGCCGAGGCCAGAATGTCGAAGCCACCGATCGCGCCCGTCGGGAGCAGCACACGTCCTGGTCCCGCCGCGAACGATTCCGCATCGAAGCCGCGCTCGGCGAAGACACCGCATGAGCAGACGACGATGTCCTTACCGCGTTGCACCGCGTCGGGCAGCAGGGTGCGGGCTGCGTCGACGGTGGCTGATTCCACCACGATGTCGGCGGTGTCGAACGCAGCGTCGGTCTCCTCTGTACTGCTTCGTGAGGTGAGCACGGCCGCGAGGCTCACACCCGGCACCGTGTCGTCGCGCAGAGCGTCGATCACGGTCTGTCCGATCGTGCCGGCTCCGACGACGCACACTGCGATCGGTCGACGCTCGATTCCTTGGGGTGCCAGTTGCCTCACATCCTCTGCGGTATACCGCCGCTCGTATTCGTGACTACGGGCTCATGGTACCGAGGGAAGAGGTCCACGATGTCCGACTCACGACGTCATCGTGTCTCGCGCGACGCCGTCCGATGATCGGAATATGTTGCTATCACGTCGAATAGGGAGGCAGCGCGTTGTCGACGGCGGCGAGTGTGTTCACGCAGCCAACGGCATCGCTTCTTGGAACGGAGCGGGCATCCTGTGCGACGTCACCTGACGGCACGGGCACCGTACTGCGCGCCCGAGCTCGTCGTCGGGTAACCAGCCGTACTCATCGCACCCACCGCACCGCGGTGGGAGTTTCGGCCGGGGTGGTTGCAATGACTGCCAGGCCGGGATCCACGCCGCCGCGGAACGAGCCGGATCCCAGGGTCGATGACGTTCGAGCGCGGCACGTATGAGGGCGTGTACTCCATGGGTGTCGATGGACTGTTCGACGAGTGCGCGCTTCGCGGCTGTCAGAGTATCGAACCGGGCAGTGAGGCCGGCCCGGCGGCACGCCGTGGCCAGTTGATCGAGGGAAGAGGGCTGTTGCGCTTCGGGTTCGACAGCGCCGGTGCGCTTCGACGCGTGGGGGAGTGCAGCAGGTTCATCTCTTGGTTCAAGGACGGTTCGGGTGACCGGGGTGTCACCCCGCTCGGTCGTTCCTGTCACCCCGTGACGCTTCGTCTTGTCACCTCGTTCGGAGCTGCGGGGTGACGACGTGTCACCCCGCTTCATCGACAGGTTGTAGAGGACGGGTCGGCGGTCTTCGCGAGAAATTGTCGCCGCAATCCGCTCTTGATCACCCCGGGAAATGAGGCCGAGGGTTGCGAGCGCCTTCAAGCAACGCTGTACTTGGCGTTCGCTGATGCGGGCGTACCCGGCGAGTGTCCGCACGGATGGATATGCGTCCGCGCCGTGACGGGACGCGTGATTGGCCAAGCCGAGCAGGACCACCGTCAGCGCTGGTGCCGAGGGCATCCCGGGCGGAGTCGGGGACGGAATTTCGGCGCGTTCGAGCGCCCATGTGATCGCTTCGATGCTCACGATGTCACCTGCGCATAGGTATGCTGACGCATGTTCGACTCCTACTTAGTCGGACATCCGGCCCGTCGCGATGCCAGTCGCGGCGGGCCATCTGTTTTCAGTTTTCGCACACGCATTCGAGCGCGTGGTTGATCATCTTGGCATCCATGCGGAGGGGCGTCAACGCCTATAGGGGTCCCCAAGTAGCGCGAGCCCCGCTGGCAGGGGGAGGAGCCAGCGGGGCTCAGGTGCTGCCAATTCCCGGGGAGGGGAAGGGGCATGTTGCAGGGAGGCAACACACTTGAGAATTTAACCAGAATCGGTGCCATACGGCACATCGAAACAAGGACCTAAGTCCCATCGATGTGATTCGATCGCACTTCGCTCAGTCGGCGTTAGAGGAGCCAAGATCAAGCCGCTCGTGGAGCCACTTGCGGAGTCCGTCGCCGTATTCGTCACTGTCGAGTGCCGCGTCGACGGCTGCACGGAGATATCCACCAGGGTTGCCAAGGTCATGGCGGGTCCCGCGATGCACGACGACGTGGACCGGGTGACCTTCTTCGATCAGCAGCGCAATCGCGTCGGTCAATTGAAGTTCTCCGCCGGCACCCGGCTTGATCCGGCGAAGGGCGTCGAAGATCTCACGATCGAGGAGGTAACGACCGGCGGCAGCAAGCGTGGAGGGAGCGTCGGCAAGAGCGGGCTTCTCCACCATGCCGCGAACTCGCAGAACATCCGGATTTGCGACGTCGGGTACTTCCTCGACCTCGAATACGCCGTACGAGCTCACCTGGCTCTTCGGAACGTCGATGGCGCACAGCACGCTTCCTCCACGCTTGGCGCGGACACGAGCCATCGTTTCCAGGATGCCGCTCGGTTGCACGAGGTCGTCCGGGAGAAGAACGGCGATCGCATCTTCGTCGGGCTCCAGAGCGGCTTCGGCGCAGCCGACAGCGTGCCCCAGACCGAGCGGCTTCTCCTGGACAACCGATCCGACCGTGAGCAGATTCGGTGCGCGGCGTACCTTCTCGAGCAGCTCGAGCTTGCCCTTGGCCTCGAGGTGCTTCTCGAGGTCGAAGTCGTCGACGAAATGCGCGACCACTCCGTCCTTTCCGGGAGCCGTCACGATGAGAAGTCGTTGAGCTCCCGACTGGGCGGCTTCCGTCGCGACGAGTTCGATGCCCGGGGTGTCGACCACCGGCAACAGCTCCTTCGGCACAGTCTTTGTGGCCGGCAGGAATCTGGTGCCCATCCCTGCCGCCGGTACCACTGCTGTGCGGAAAGCTTTGCGCACTCCTACTTCTTGCATGGTTCTACCCTCGCCTCCCCTGTCGAGCGCATGACCGCGCCGGAATACCCGCGAATGCACGGTCAAAACGTTGAGCAATGGTGAGATACATCTCACCTTCGAGATTCCGACCGTCAATCCCGCATCACGTGGGGTCGGTAAGCGCAGTCTAGGGGCCGCCCTGCGGGTTCGCGAATCGGAGAGTGCACCGAAAGTGCAAGATAGCAGGGAGGATTGCCTTCGCCGGAACCTGTAAACGCGGATCGCGTCGCCAAATGTAACCGCGCGGCACATTCAAAGAGAAGGTTCCATCTGGACGACTGTTCAAGCTGCCAGATCTCGTAAGTAACGTTACAGTCTCAACGAGCGTTTTCGCATAGGAGCGACACGCATACAACTGGAAGAACTGCGCCCGGCTGGGCACGCAACGGGCAGGTCACGCGACCGGGGAGGGTACGCGGATCGGGTCCGGCGTTGCTTGTTCGTGCGAGCAGTAGGTGTCTCGGGGAGGAGACAACGATGTGGGTGGTTGGGCTATGACCGCCGTCGGGGAGGCGAGTCACGGCGTACCCGATGCCCTCGTGGGGGACTACGCCAATTCCATTCGTGGACAGCGTCAACCGCCGGGTTCGGCGAACCGTAGAAACTGGCAGCAGTCCTACATCAGCCGATTGATCTGGTCCGACGTGATTGTCGTTGTGCTGGCCGTCGTTGTGGCCCACACCGTCCGATTCGGGCAGGGCGACCTATCGACAACAGAGCCGGTCTCCGAACTCAGCTATGCCCTCATCTCGGTGGGGCTTGCCGGTCTCTGGCTGATCACTCTCGCCTTGTTCCGTACTCGGTCTCGGCGTGTCATCGGCGCAGGTCATAGCGAATATCAACGTGTCGTATCGAGTACCGCTCGACTATTCGGGTTCATCGCGATCATCGCACTCGTATTCCGCCTGGAACTGGCACGTGGATATTTGGCAACTGCACTGCCGGTGGGTCTCGTCGGTTTGTTGCTCACTCGGTGGGTGTGGCGGAAGGTGATCGCGCGCAAGCGGGCTCGGGGTGAGTTCCAGACGTCGGTGCTGGTGGTCGGTGGTGCGC